>NZ_JBIVEG010000007.1:0-233215 GCF_044747545.1 Streptomyces sp. NPDC090077 | reverse complement strand
GACCCCCGCGCCTAAACCGCCGCCGAGGCTTAAAACCCCCTCGCCGGCGTTTGAGGCGCGGGCGCGGTAGCGCCGTATGGGTCCGGGCGAAGCCCGGGGAACGGTGGAAGGGCGGGTAGGGGACCCCGGCCCGCGCAGCGGCACACCACCCGCACACGCCCACCGGCATCGGCCACCCGAACCGGCCCCGCCCGGCAGGCCGCCGGACGGAGTCCGGCGCAGCGGCGCGTCAAGAAGGTCAGAGGAGGAGGCACAGCGCCGCCAGGAGGCCGCCCGCGCAGGCGAGTTCCGTCGTGCCGACGGCCGCCGGGCGCAGCCCCCGGCCGGGGAGGGCGGCCGCGCGGGCGAGGTAGGCGGCGAAGGGGAGGGCCAGCCAGGGGGAGAGCAGCGCGGCCAGCGCGAGGGCGGCGGCGTGGTAGGCCACCGAGCCCCGCCGGTACGCCCGCGAACCCCGCTCGCGGATCATCGTCTTCACGTACGGCACCGTCCCCGCGAAGTACAGCAGGCAGGCCAGCGCCGCCGGCCAGGCCCGGCCGGGGCCGAGGCCCCCGAGCCGGGCGGCGACCAGGGCCATGCCGCACGCCGGGACCACCGCCGCGAGGCCGTTGGCCAGGGCGCGTTCGCGGCCCCGCCAGGCGTACCGGGTGTTGACCGCGAGGAACGGGAGCGCCGCCGCGGCCGCGAGCAGCAGCCAGGGGTGGAGTACCGCCAGCGGTACGGCGCCGGCCGCGCAGGCCCCGCCGAGGACCAGCGCGGGCAGGGCGTGCCGCCGTGCCGAGCGCAGCCTGCGCGCGTGCAGCCGCAGCCACTGCTGGGCGTGGAAGACCGCCGCGTACCCGAGCAGCCAGGCGGCCAGGAGCAGCAGGTGCTGCGGGCCGGGGTGCGGGGCCAGGAGGGTGCCCGCGAGGAAGGGCACGACGAGCATCGCCCACGCCCCGTGCTGGTCCGGGATCCAATTCCTTTTCCGAGCCATGGAATCCATCCTTCCATGGAATCAAAGTGGAGTTTTTCCACGTGATTTGATTCCGCCGGGCACCGGACGGTGGACCCGGGGAACAGTGGAATTTGGTCACCCGCCGCCGGGACCTTTGCCGCCCGCCGGGCCTTTCCGACCGGCGTAGCGTCGGTGAGTGGCCCGCCTTTCCCGGACCGCCCCGCCCACTCCGTTTCCGGTCGCCTGGAGGGTCACCTTGAACGCGCGTGATTCCGTCGATTCAGCCGTCGATTCAGCCGTCGATTCGCTCCTCCGGGCGGGCCGCTTCTTCACCCGTGCCGAGGTCTCCGACGACCTGCGCACGGTGCACCGGACCGGCGGGCGGGCCGCCGAGGCCTTCTACCGGGACCGGTGGAGCCACGACAAGGTCGTCCACTCCACCCACGGCGTGAACTGCACCGGTTCCTGCCGCTGGAAGGTGTTCGTCAAGGACGGGATCATCACCTGGGAGACCCAGGCCACCGACTACCCCTCCGTCGGCCCCGACCGCCCCGAGTACGAGCCCCGCGGCTGCCCGCGCGGCGCCTCGTTCTCCTGGTACTCCTACTCCCCCACCCGGGTGCGCTACCCCTACGTGCGCGGGGTGCTGCTGGAGATGTACCGGGAGGCCAAGGGCCGGCTCGGCGATCCGGTGCTCGCCTGGGCCGACGTCCAGGGCGACCCGGAGCGCCGGCGCCGCTACCAGCGGGCGCGCGGCAAGGGCGGGCTGGTCCGGGCCGGCTGGGAGGAGGCGCTGGAGATCGCCGCCGCCGCGCACGTGCACACCATCAAGGAGCACGGCCCGGACCGGGTGGCCGGCTTCTCGCCGATCCCCGCGATGTCGATGGCCTCGCACGCCGCGGGCGCCCGCTTCCACTCCCTCATCGGCGCGCCGATGCTCAGCTTCTACGACTGGTACGCGGACCTGCCGGTCGCCTCCCCGCAGGTGTTCGGAGACCAGACCGACGTGCCCGAGTCCGGGGACTGGTGGGACGCCGCCTACCTGATGATGTGGGGTTCGAACGTCCCCGTCACCCGCACTCCCGACGCGCACTGGATGACCGAGGCCCGCTACCGCGGGCAGAAGGTGGTGACGGTTTCCCCGGATTTCGCGGACAACACGAAATTCGCCGACGAGTGGATGCACCCGCACCCCGGTACGGACGGTGCGCTGGCCCTCGCGATGGGGCACGTCATCCTGAAGGAATTCTTCGTGGAGAAGGAGACCCCTTTCTTCGCGGATTACGTCCGCCGGTACACGGACCTGCCCTTCCTGGTCTCCCTCCGGGAAACGGAGCACGGTCTGGTGCCGGGCAAGTTCGTCACCGCCGCCGATCTCGGGCAGGACACCGAGAACGCCGCGTGGAAGACCGTCCTGGTCGACGACGCCACCGGCGCGCCCGTCGTCCCGAACGGCACCCTCGGGCACCGCTGGGGCAGGAACGAGACCCCCGAGTGGAACCTCGACCTCGGCGGGACCGTGCCCCGGCTGACCCTGCTGGGGGAGGGCGAGAGCGCCGAGATCGTGCTCCCCCGCTTCGAGGACGACGAGCGCACGGGCGGGCACGGCGGCACCGTGCGCCGCGGGGTGCCCGTGCGGCGCATCGGCGGCAGGCTCGTGACCACCGTCTTCGACCTGATGCTCGCCCAGTACGGGGTGGCCCGCGCGGGCCTGCCCGGCGAGTGGCCCGCCGGCTACGAGGACGCCTCCCAGCCCGGCACCCCCGGCTGGCAGGAGTCGCTGACCTCGGTGCCCGCCGCGCAGGCGGCGCGGGTGGCGCGGGAGTTCGCGGAGACGGCCGAGCGTTCGCAGGGCCGCTGCATGATCCTGATGGGGGCCGGCACGAACCACTGGTTCCACTCGGAGACCATCTACCGCTCCTTCCTCGCCCTGCTCACCCTCACCGGCTGCCAGGGCCGCAACGGCGGCGGCTGGGGCCACTACGTCGGCCAGGAGAAGTGCCGCCCGGTCACCGGCTGGGCCACCCTCGCCGCCGCCTCCGACTGGTCGCGCCCGCCCCGCCAGATGATCGGCGCCGCCTGGTTCTACCTGCACACCGGCCAGTGGCGCTACGACACCCTCCCGGCGGAGGCCCTCGCCTCCCCGCTCGCCGAGGGCGCCTTCGAGGGCATGAGCGGCGCGGACTGCCTGGCCGCCAGCGCCCGGATGGGCTGGATGCCCTCGTACCCGACCTTCGACCGCAACCCCCTGGAGCTCGGCGAGGGCCCCGACCCCGTCGCGGACGCGGTGCGCGCCCTGGAGGAGGGCACGCTCGGCTTCGCCGGCGAGGACCCCGACGCCCCGCAGAACTGGCCGCGCGTCCTGAACGTGTGGCGGGCCAACCTCCTCGGCTCCAGTTCCAAGGGCAACGAGTACTTCCTCAAGCACCTGCTCGGCACCCACTCCAACCTCCCCGACGACGGCCCGCGCTGCACGCCCCGGGACGTCGCGTACCGGGAGGAGGACGTGGAGGGGAAGCTCGACCTGCTGATGTCGATGGACTTCCGGATGACGTCCACGACGCTCCTGTCGGACGTGGTCCTGCCGGCCGCCACCTGGTACGAGAAGCACGACCTGTCCTCCACCGACATGCACCCCTTCCTGCACGCCTTCACCCCGGCCGTGGACCCGCCCTGGCAGGCCCGCTCCGACTACGACGCCTTCCGCCTCCTCGCCGAGCGCTTCGGCGAGCTCGCCGCCGTCCACCTCGGGGTGCGCCGGGATCTGGTGGCGACCGCGCTCCAGCACGACACCCCGGGCGG
The DNA here is from genome assembly GCF_044747545.1 of Streptomyces sp. NPDC090077. NCBI lineage: Bacteria > Bacillati > Actinomycetota > Actinomycetes > Kitasatosporales > Streptomycetaceae > Streptomyces > Streptomyces sp. NPDC090077. Next base: position 229,479 of record NZ_JBIVEG010000007.1, on the reverse strand, counting down.
CGAGATGGCCCAGCCCGGCGGGGTGGCGCTGGACTGGTCGAAGGGCGAGTGCGACCCCGTACCGGGCCGGACCATGTACGACCTGAAAGTGGTGGAGCGGGACTACGGGGCGGTGGGCGAGAAGTTCTCCGCGCTCGGCCCGCTGGTCGACCGGCTCGGCGTGACGACGAAGGCGATCACCTTCGACGTGGCCGAGGAGGTCGCGTACCTCGGCGCGAAGAACGGCCTGGTCCGCGGCGGCGCCGGCGACGGCCGCCCCCGCCTGGACACCGCGCAGCGGGCCTGCGAGGCGATCCTCGCCCTCTCCGGGACGAGCAACGGCCGGCTCGCCACCCAGGGCTTCGAGACGCTGGAGAAGAAGGTCGGCACGCCCATGGCCCACCTGGCCGCCGAGGCGGAGGGCAAGCGGATCGGCTTCGCCGACACCCAGGCCCGCCCGGTCCCGGTGATCACCTCGCCGGAGTGGTCGGGCTCGGAGTCCGGGGGGCGCCGGTACACGGCCTTCACCGTCAACACCGAGCACCTCAAGCCCTGGCACACCCTCACCGGGCGCCAGCACTTCTTCATCGACCACGACTGGCTGCACGAGGTCGGGGAGTCGCTGCCCGTCTACAAGCCGCCGCTGAACATGCACACCCTGTACGGGGAGCCCGAACTGGGCACCGTCGACCAGAAGTCGGTGGCCGTCCGCTACCTGACCCCGCACAACAAGTGGGCGATCCACAGCCAGTACCAGGACAACCTCTACATGATGACCCTGGGCCGCGGCGGCCAGACCGTGTGGATGTCCCCGCAGGACGCCGAGGCGATCGGGGTCGCCGACAACGACTGGATCGAGGCGGTCAACCGCAACGGCGTGGTCACCGCCCGCGCGATCGTCTCCCACAAGATGCCGCCCGGCACGGTCTACATGAACCACGCGCAGGAGCGCACGGTCGGCGTGCCGAAGACCGAGAAGACCGGCCGCCGCGGCGGCATCCACAACTCGCTGACCCGGGTGATGCTCAAGCCCACCCACCTCATCGGCGGCTACGCCCAGCTGACCTGGGCCTTCAACTACCTGGGCCCGACCGGCAACCAGCGCGACGAGGTGACGGTCATCCGCCGCCGCGACCAGAAGGTGGAGTTCTAGGAATGAAGGTCATGGCACAGGTCGCGATGGTCATGAACCTCGACAAGTGCATCGGCTGCCACACCTGTTCGGTCACCTGCAAGCAGGCGTGGACCAACCGGCAGGGCACCGAGTACGTCTGGTTCAACAACGTCGAGACCCTCCCCGGCCAGGGCTACCCGCGCCGCTGGGAGGACCAGGAGAAGTGGAAGGGCGGCTGGGAGCGCACCCGCTCCGGCCGGCTGCGGCTGCGGGCCGGCGGGCGCCTCGCGAAGCTCGGCAAGATCTTCGCGAACCCGGAGATGCCGGAGATCGACGACTACTACCAGCCCTGGAGCTACGAGTACAAGAACCTCACCGACGCCCCGGCGGGCGACGACCTCCCCACCGCACGGCCCGTCTCCCAGCTGACCGGCGAACCCCTGGACACCATCGCCTGGGGCCCCAACTGGGACGACAACCTCGGCGGCGCCCCCGCCCACGCGCCGAAGGACCCCGTCGTGGAGAAGATCCGCGAGGAGGTCGGGGAGCGGATCCGCTTCGAGTTCGAGCAGAGCTTCATGTTCTACCTCCCCCGGATCTGCGAGCACTGCCTCAACCCGGCGTGCGTCTCCTCCTGCCCCTCCGGCGCCATGTACAAGCGGGAGGAGGACGGCATCGTCCTCGTCGACCAGGACCGCTGCCGCGGCTGGCGCATGTGCGTGACGGGCTGCCCGTACAAGAAGGTGTACTTCAACCACCGCACCGGCAAGGCCGAGAAGTGCACCTTCTGCTTCCCGCGCATCGAGGTCGGCATGCCCACCGTCTGCTCGGAGACCTGCGTCGGCCGGATGCGCTACCTCGGCGTCATGCTCTACGACGCCGACCGGGTCGCCGAGGCCGCCGCCGTCGAGGACGAGCACGACCTGTACCCCGCCCAGCTGGACTGCTTCCTCGACCCGCACGACCCGGCCGTGGTCGCCGCCGCCCGCGCGGCGGGCCTGACCGCCGAGTGGATCGGGGCCGCGCAGCGCTCCCCCGTGTACGACCTGATCGCCACCTACCAGGTCGCCCTCCCCCTCCACCCGGAGTACCGGACCATGCCGATGGTCTGGTACGTGCCCCCGCTGTCCCCCGTGGTCGAGGCGGTCGCCGCCACCGGCAGCGACGGCGAGGACGCCGGGAACCTCTTCGGCGCCATCGACGCCCTGCGGATCCCCGTCGAGTACCTCGCGGAGGTCCTCACGGCCGGCGACACCCACGCCGTGGAGGCCGTGCTGCACCGGATGGCCGCGATGCGCTCCTACATGCGGAGGATCAACCTCGGTGAGGAGCGGGACGAGGAGATCGCCGCCGCCGTCGGCCTCACCGGCGCCGAGATGGAGGACATGTTCCGCCTCCTGGCCGTCGCCAAGCAGGAGGACCGCTTCGTCATCCCGACCGCGGCCCGCGCCGACGCCGACGCCCTCGCCGCCTCCCACCCGCTGGACGACGGATGCCCCGTCGGGGAGCGGCCCGGGAAGCCCCGCGTGATGCTCAACCTCGGACCCTCAAGGAAGAGCTCGTGACCCCCGACGCCCTCGTACGCCTCGTCGCGGGCTGCGTCCTGCAGTACCCCGGCGACCGCTTCCACGACGAACTCCCCCGGCTGCGCGCGGCCCTCGCCGGAGCGCCCGCCGAACCGGCCGCGCTGCTCGGGACGTTCCTCGACGAGGCCGAGGAGCTGACCCCGATCGGGCTGTGCGAGCGGTACACCTCCACCTTCGACACCCGCAACCGGCGCTGCCTCTACCTGACCTGGTGGACGGACGGCGACACCCGCCGGCGCGGGCTGTCCCTCGTCCGGCTGAAGCGGATCTACCGGGACTTCGGGCTGGAGTACGCGGGCGAGGAGCTGCCCGACTTCCTGCCCGCGGCGCTGGAGTTCGCCGCCCTGCGCGAGGAGGCCGGCACCGAGCTGCTCCAGGAGCACCGGGCCGGGCTGGAGCTGCTGCGGCTCGCGCTCGCCGAGTCCGCCAGCCCCTACGCCCGGGTGCTGGAGGCGGTCTGCACCACGCTGCCCGGCCCCTCCCCCGCGACGAAGGCCGAGGCGAAGGCCCTCGCGCGCAGCGGACCCCCGCAGGAACTGGTCGGCGCGGGCTCCCCGCTCGAACCCTTCGGTCCCGGCATCGACCGGCCCGTGGACCTGCCGTGGCCCACCTCCCCGGAAAGGAAGACGGCCTGATGGACCTCGTCCTGTGGGGCGTGCTCCCGTACGTCTCGATCACCCTGCTCGTCGCCGGAACGGTCTGGCGGGCCCGCTACGACGCCTTCGGCCGGACCACCCGCTCCTCCCAGCTGTACGAGTCGCGGCTGCTGCGGATCGGCTCCCCGCTCTTCCACTTCGGCATGCTCTTCGTGGTCCTCGGCCACGTGGTGGGCCTGCTGGTCCCGATGGCGTGGACCGACGCGGCCGGGCTGAGCGACCACGCCTACCACCTGCTGGCCGTCTCCACCGGAGCCGTCGCGGGGGTCGCGGCCGCCTCCGGCATCGGGATCCTCGTGTACCGGCGTCTGAAGGTGCCGGCCGTCCGCCGGTCCACCCTGCGCGGCGACCACCTGATGTACACGGTCCTGCTGGGCGCGATGCTGCTGGGCCTGACGGCCACCGTCCTCAACTCCACCGGGCAGACGGGCGACTACAACTACCGCGAGGGCGTCTCGGTCTGGTTCCGCAGCCTGTTCGCCCTCTCCCCCGACTACCACCTGATGGCGGGCGCCCCGCTCGCCTTCAAGCTGCACGTCCTGTTCGGCTTCGCCCTCTTCGCACTGATCCCGTACTCGCGGCTGGTGCACATGTTCTCCGCACCGCTGAAGTACCTCTTCCGGCCGTTCGTGGTCTACCGCAGGCGGGACCCGCGGCTGACCTCCAACCGTCCGGACCGGCGCGGCTGGGAGCGGGTGTCATGACCGCCCGCACCCCGCGCACGGTCGTCCGCACCCCCCGCCACGACGTCGCCGAACGCCCCTTCCTCGTCATCTGGGAGGCCACCCGGGCCTGCGAACTGGCCTGCCTGCACTGCCGGGCCGAGGCCCGGACCGCCCGCGACCCCCGCGAACTGGACGGGGCCGACGCCCGCCGGGTGATGGACCAGACCGCCGCCTTCGGCAGCCCCGCACCCCTCTTCGTGATCACCGGCGGCGACCCCTTCCAGCGCCCCGACCTCACCGCGCTCATCGCGTACGGCACCTCGCTGGGCCTGCGCGTCGCCGTCTCCCCCTCCGGTACGCCCACCCTGACCCGGGAGAACCTGCTGGCCGTGCGCGACGCCGGCGCGGTGGCGGTCTCGCTCTCCCTGGACGGCTCCACCCCCGAGCGGCACGACTCCTTCCGGGGCGTGCCGGGGGTGTGGCAGCGGACCCTGGAGGGCTGGCGGGCCGCCCGCGACATCGGCCTGAAGGTGCAGGTCAACACCACCGTCAGCCGCCGCAGCCTGGACGACCTCGCCGACATCGCGGCGCTGGTCCGCAGCGAGGGAGCGATGCTCTGGTCCGGCTTCCTCCTCGTCCCGGCCGGGCGCGCGCAGCAGCTGGAGTCGCTGACCGCCGCGGAGACCGAGGACGTCCTGCACTTCCTCCACGACTGCGGGGCGGTCCTCGCCGCCAAGACCACCGAGGGCCACCACTTCCGCCGGGTCGTGCTCCAGCGGACCGTCCTCGACGCCCGCGGCGAACGGCCCGTCCTGGGACCCCTGTACGAGCGGCTGCACGCCCGCGCCGAGCGGATCGGTCTCTTCGACGGGGAGCGGCGCCCGGTGCGCAGACCCCCGCTGGACGTCTCGTCCGGGCGCGGCTTCGTCTTCGTCTCGCACACCGGCGAGGTGCACCCCAGCGGCTTCCTGCCGCTGTCGGCGGGCAACGTGAAGGACCGGCCGCTGCCCGGGATCTACCGCCGCGCGCCGCTGTTCACCTCGCTGCGCGATCCGGCGCTGCTGCGCGGCAGGTGCGGGCGCTGCGAGTTCAAGCCGGTGTGCGGGGGCTCCCGCTCGCGGGCGTACGGCGCCACCGGGGACGTGCTCGCCGAGGACCCGTACTGCGCGTACGAGCCGGGCAGCTTCCCGTACCAGGAGGAACTGCGGCACCTGACCCGGGGCGCCGCCGGAAGGAGCACCCCGTGCGTTCGGTGATCATCGTGGGCGGCGGCATCAGCGGTCTGGCCGCCGCCTGGGAACTGCGGGGCGCGGCCGACGTCACCGTCCTGGAGTCCGGCCCCCGGGTCGGCGGGAAGCTGCGTACGGGCAGCCTCGCCGGCGTCCGCGTCGACGAGGGCGCGGAGTCCCTGATGGCGCTGCGGCCGGAGGCCGTGGAACTGGCGGCGGCCGTCGGGCTCGGCAACGCCCTGTGCGACCCGGCCCGGTCGGCCACCACCGTCTGGACGGGCGGCGCGCTGCGTCCGCTGCCGCCGGGCCACGTCATGGGCATCCCCGCCGACCCGTCGGCGCTGGCCGGCACCGGGCTGCTCTCGGCGGAGGGCCTCGACCGGGTCGAGCGGGAGGAGACCGTGCCCGCCGCACCCCTTGCCGGGGACTGCTCGGTGGCGGAGTACCTGGCCGCCCGGATCGGCCCGGAGGCGGTGGACCGGCTGGTCGAGCCGCTGCTCGGCGGGGTGTACGCGGGCCGCGCCGACCGGCTGTCGCTGCGCGCGGCGATGCCCCGGATCGCGGCCCTGGCGGAGCGGGGCGAGCCGCTGCTGCCGGCGCTGCGCCGGATGCGGGCGGCCGCCGCGGCGCGGGCGGCGGGCCCGGCACCGGCGGCCGTGCGGGGCGTGGACGGCGGCACGGGCCGGTTCCCGCAGGAGGTGGCCCGGGCGTCCGGGGCGCGGATCCTGACCGGGACGGCGGCCCGCTCGCTGGAGCCGCTGCCGGGCGACCGGTGGCGGGTGACGGCGGTGACGGCCGACGGCCCGCTGACCCTGGAGGCCGACGCCGTGGTCCTGGCGGTGCCCGCCTTCGTGGCGGCGGAGCTGCTGCGGCCGCACGCACCGCTCGCGCGGGAGGAGCTCGCGGCGGTCCCGTACGCCTCGACGGCGGTCGTCACCCTGCTGTACTCCCGCAGCCGGGCCCAGGCCCTCCCGGAGGGCAACGGCTTCCTGGTGCCGCCGGGCGACGGGCACACCCTGAAGGCGGCGTCGTTCCTGTCCAACAAGTGGGCCTGGCTGCGGGACGCGGCACCCGCCGAGTTCGTGGTGCGCGCCTCCGTCGGCCGGATCGGCGAGGAGGCCCTGCTGGAGCGCCCCGACCGCCACCTGATCCGCACGGTCACCGCCGAACTCCGCCGCGCGGCGGGGCCGCTGGGCGAACCCCACGCCGCCCGGGTGACCCGCTGGGACCGGGGCCTGCCCCAGTACGAGGTCGGCCATCCGGACCGGGTGGCCCGGATCCGCGGGGCCGCCGGGAAGCTACCGGGCCTGGCCCTGTGCGGCGCCGCGTACGAGGGCGTGGGCGTGGCCGCCTGCGTCGCCGGCGGCCGCGCCGCGGCCCGGCAGGCCCTCGCCCCGGCCTGAGCCGGCGGGCACGGCTCGGCCGACCCCGCCCCCGGACCCCCCGAACGGGTCAGCGCGGGGGCGGGGGCGGGGGCGGGCCCACAGGATGGGGGCATGCCGAGAAACGTCCTGCGGGCCACCACCGCCGCCGCGCTCGCCGCCACGCTGCTCACCACCGGCGCCTGTTCCGACGGCGGCAGCGGCGACGGGCAGAGAACGGGTACCGGAGCCGCCGAACCGGCCAAGCCCCTGTCCTGGGGCGGGTGCGACGCCCCCACGGCCGCCGAGGGCGGCGGGCAGGCGCCCGGCCAGGACTGGGAGTGCGCCACCCTCGACGTGCCGCTCGACTACGCCGAGCCGGGCGGCGAGACCATCCCCCTCGCGCTGATCCGGGCGAAGGCCCGCGACAAGTCCAAGCGGCTCGGTTCGCTGGTGTTCAACTTCGGCGGGCCCGGCGGTTCCGGGATCTCCACCCTGCCCGGCGCCGCCAAGGAGTTCGAGGCCCTGCGCTCCCGGTACGACCTGGTGAGCTTCGACCCGCGCGGGGTCGGCCGCAGCGCCCCCGTCCGCTGCGAGGACGACAAGCAGCTCGACGCGTACTACGCGCAGGACTCCTCCCCCGCGACGCCGGAGCAGGAGAAGGCCTTCGTCGACGGCATCCGCACCTACCAGAAGGCCTGCAAGGCCAACTCCGGCAAGGTGCTCCCGTACGTGGGCACCGAGAACGCGGCCCGCGACCTGGACCGGATCCGCCAGGCCCTCGGCGACGAGAAGCTGAACTACTTCGGGATCTCGTACGGCACCGAACTCGGCGGGGTCTACGCCCACCTGTTCCCGAAGAACGTGGGCCGGGCGGTGTTCGACGCCGTGGTGGACCCCACCAAGGACTCCGAACAGGGCGCGCTGGGCCAGGCGAAGGGCTTCCAGCTGGCGCTCGGCAACTTCGCGCAGGACTGCGTGGACCGCGGCGACCAGTGCCGGCTCCAGGGCAGCACCGCCAAGGAGATCGAGGACAACGTCATCAAGCTGCAGAAGGCGCTGGCCGCCAAGCCCATCGCGGGCATCGGCGACCGCCGGCTGACGGAGTCCCAGGCGACCAACGGCATCGCCCAGGCGCTCTACTCCAAGGAGCTGTGGCCGCTGCTGGAACAGGGGCTGGACGAGGCCGAGGGCGGGCAGGGGCAGCTGCTGATGGCCCTGTCCGACGCCCTCAACGGCCGTGACCAGAACGGCCGCTACAGCAACATCGGCGCGGCCAACACGGCCATCAACTGCGCCGACTCCAAGGAGCGCTACACGCTGGAGGAGACCAAGGCCCGGCTGCCGGAGTTCCGCAAGGCCTCGCCCGTGTTCGGGGAGTTCCTCGGCTGGGCGATGCTGAGCTGCACCGACTGGCCGGTGCCCGGCGCCTGGCAGACCCCGGACGTCTCCGCGCCCGGATCCGCCCCGATCCTGGTGATCGGCAACACCGGCGACCCGGCGACCCCGTACGAGGGCGCGCGCAACATGGCCGAGCGGCTGGGCAAGGGCGTGGGCGTGGAGCTGACGTACAAGGGCGAGGGCCACGGCGCGTACAACAGCGGCGACGCGTGCGTGCAGGCCGCGGTGAACGGCTACCTGCTGGACGGGAAGGTGCCGGACGGGGGCACCGTCTGCACGGCGGCCTGAACCGGGCCGGACACGCGGAAGGGGCCGTACCCGCCGGGCGGGCACGGCCCCTTCGGGGCACTGCTCAGGGCACTTCTAGTAGACCGGCTTCTCGGGCTCGATCTGGTGGACCCAGCCGATGACGCCGCCGCCGACGTGCACCGCGTCGGAGAAGCCCGCGGACTTCAGGACCGCGAGGACTTCCGCACTGCGGACACCCGTCTTGCAGTGCAGGACGATGCGCTTGTCCTGCGGCAGGTCCTGGAGGGCGGTGCCCATCAGGAACTCGCCCTTGGGGATCAGCTTCGCGCCGGGGATCGAGACGATCTCGTACTCGTTCTTCTCGCGGACGTCGATGATCTCGATCGGCTCGCCCTCGTCGATCCACTCCTTGAGCTGCTTCGGAGTGATCGTGGAGCCGGCGGCGGCCTCCTGGGCCTCCTCCGACACGACGCCGCAGAAGGCCTCGTAGTCGATGAGCTCGGTGACGGTGGCGTTGGGGCCGCAGACCGCGCAGTCGGGGTCCTTGCGGACCTTGACCTGGCGGTACTGCATCTCCAGGGCGTCGTAGATCATCAGGCGGCCGACGAGGGGCTCGCCGACGCCGGTGAGGACCTTGATGGCCTCGGTGACCTGGATCGAGCCGATGGACGCGCAGAGCACGCCCAGCACGCCGCCCTCGGCGCAGCTCGGGACCATGCCCGGCGGCGGGGGCTCCGGGTACAGGCAGCGGTAGCAGGGACCGTGCTCGGACCAGAAGACGGAGGCCTGGCCGTCGAAGCGGTAGATGGAGCCCCACACGTACGGCTTGTTCAGCAGCACGCAGGCGTCGTTGACCAGGTAGCGCGTGGCGAAGTTGTCCGTGCCGTCGACGATGAGGTCGTACTGGCTGAAGATCTCCATCACGTTCTCGGCTTCGAGCCGCTCTTCGTGCAGCACCACGTTCACGTACGGGTTGATGCCCAGCACGCTGTCGCGGGCGGACTCGGCCTTGGAACGGCCGATGTCCGACTGGCTGTGGATGATCTGGCGCTGCAGGTTCGACTCGTCGACCTCGTCGAACTCCACGATGCCCAGGGTGCCGACGCCGGCCGCGGCCAGGTACATGAGGGCGGGCGAGCCGAGGCCGCCCGCGCCCACGGCCAGCACCTTGGCGTTCTTCAGGCGCTTCTGGCCGTCCATCCCGACATCCGGGATGATCAGGTGGCGGGAGTACCGACGGACCTCGTCAACGGTGAGCTCAGCAGCTGGCTCTACCAGGGGTGGCAGCGACACGGGGACTCCGTAGATGGGTAAGTCTGAACGTTGGTTCTTCCCGTAACACTGCCACGCCCTTCTTCATTCCGAGACACCCGGTCCGATACGTGAGACGAATTCGTCCCAGTACGCGGGCATTGACGCCCAGGGGTCCCGGTCCGGGGCGCCCCGGCGGTCCGTGAACCAGATGGTTCCGGCACCCTGCCAGCGGGCGACGCGCACCGCCTCCTCCAGATGGGTCCGGGGCACTCCGTGGACCAGGTGGCAGAACCGCTCCGGCGGATGCTCCGCCGTCCACTCCGCCACCTGCGACCAGCGGTAGTCGGCCCAGGCCCCGGAGAAGGTGACCAGCTGGTCGGCGGCCTCCACGTAGCCCTCGAAGGGGTGCGTGCCGTGTCCCAGCACGATCCGGAGCCCCTCGCCGAGCCCGCGCAGGGCGTCCGTCACCCGGCGCACGGCCGGCAGGTCCGCCCGGCCGGCGGGGGCGCCGGCCAGGTAGAAGCCGCCGACGCCGTACCAGTCGCGGAAGCGGTGCGCGTCGGAGACCAGCTCCCCGAACGACCGGGAGCCGTCCCGCATCGCGAGATGCCCGAGGACCGTCCCGCCCGCGTCCCGCAGCTTCGCGGCCGCCTCGGTGCAGTGCGGGTCGGGGCGGCCGCCGGGGCCGTCCGCGACGTTGAGCACCGCCCAGTGCAGCGGGGTCCCGGGGCGGGTCAGCTCGGCCCACTCCACCGGGGCGACCAGCGGGTGCGCGTAGCCGGGGATGCCCAGGCCGAGCCTGCCGGCCTCGGTCGCGGCCGCCGCCGTGGCCCCCGGCGGAGTGGTCAGATACGGCACGCCGCCTCCATCCAGATGTCCGCGAGGGACTCCTCCAGATTGATCCGGGGCCGCCAGCCGAGCCGGTCGCGGGCGGTGCGCACGTCGGCCTGCTGCCAGGCGCCGCAGCCGTCGGGGTAGGGGTACGACTGGGGGGCCGCCGCCAGCTGTTCGGGGGTGGCCTCGGAGCGCGGGGAGCCGATGGCGGAGAGGCTCTGCGGCCGGCCGCCGTGCCCGTGCCGGTCGGCGCCGTGCGGGACGTCCAGCTCGTGGAGGGCGCCGCCGTAGCCGGCGACCCGGGCGAGGACGGCGGCCGCGTCGCGCAGCCGGACCGCGCGGCCGGTGCCGATGTTCACGACCCCCTGGGCCGCGGACAGGGAGGCCGCGTGCACGGCCCGCGCGACGTCCCGCACGTCGACGAAGTCGCGCTGCACCCCGAGACCGCTGAGCTTGAGCTCGCCGTCCCCGGACTGCATGGCCCGCCGCATGGCCTCGGCGAGCCGGCCCAGCGGGGAACCGGCCGGGGTGCCCGGTCCGACGGGCGAGAAGACGCGGAGCACGACGGCGTCCAGGCCGGAGCCGAGGACCAGCTCGGTGGCGGCGAGTTTGCTGACGCCGTACGGTCCGCCGGGTCTCGGCACGGCGTCCTCGGCGGTGGAGGAACCGGGCTGGCTGGGCCCGTACTCGGCGGCGCAGCCGAGCTGTACGAGCCGGGCCCCGCAGCCGCTGCGGCGCAGGGACTCGCAGATGGTGGCGACGGCGACGGTGTTGTGCCGGGTCAGCTCCCGGGCGCCGCCGCGGGTGGCGCCCGCGCAGTTGATGACCACGCCCGGGTGGACGGCGTCCAGGAACCGGGTGAGCGCGCCGGGGCTCCCGGTGGCGAGGTCGAAGCGGACGTCGGCGTCGTCGCCGCGGCCGAGCGCGGTGAGCTGCACGGCGGGATCGGCGAGCAGCCGGTCGGCGACGTAGCGCCCGAGGTATCCGTTGGCTCCGATCAGCAGCACCCTCATCGCGCAACCCCTTGGTCGATTGGCTGGCCGGTCATGCTGTTTCTCCTTGGTGTCGGTGGGGCCGGTGACGCGCGTGTGCGGAGGCACGGGACAGCGCGAGGAAGGCGTGTACGAGGAGTCCCGCCACGGCGGCGAGGACCGCCGCCGGGTCCGGGACGAGGGCGAGGGCCAGGGCGGCGGCGACGGGCGTGCGGTGCGCGCCGTGCCGCAGCAGCAGCCGGGCCAGGAACAGCAGCACCGCGAGCGGCACCGCCGTCCCGGGGGCGGCTGCGGTGACCGCGGCCGCCCCCGTGGCGGCCGCGGTGAACAGCAGGAGGATCCCGGCGAGCAGCGGCCGTGCCCCGGCGGCGAAGTCCTCCAGGGCCCGGCACCCGGCGAGCCGGCGGCGGGCCCGGGCGGCGTAGAGGACCCCGGCGAGGTGTCCGGGGGCGACGGCCAGCGCGAGGGCGGCGCCGAGGGCCGGACCGTGCCGGTGGACGGCCCAGCCGACGGCGGCGGCCGCCAGCAGGTGGGCGGTATAGGGGAAGCGCCCGCCGGCGCTCCGCCCGGGCCAGACCAGCGCGGCGGCGGTGAGGAGCGCCGCGAGGGCTCCCGCCGCCGGCACCCCGGCGGCGGCTGCCCCGAGGGCGAGGGCGCCGGGCAGCAGGGCGTACCCGAAGCCGCGCACCGCCCGGGTCCTGGCCGGGGGCCGCACGGCCACGTCGTCGGGGACCTCGCCGCGCGGGGTCCGGGCGTACAGCTCCTCGGCGAGGCCGAAGACGTCCCGGTGCCGGAACCGCGCGGCGGTCCGGTCGGTGATCCCGTGCGCCTCCAGCCCGGCGGCGATCTCCAGCGGGTCGACGGCCCGCTCACAGAGCTCCCGGTGCCGGTGCAACAACGCCTTGACGGGATCCCCGCCCCCCTTCCGCCGAGTCCCCGCGGCCCCGGAGGGCCCAGCCCCGCCGGCACTTAAGGTCCCGGGTCCGGGTCCGGAGAATTCAGCCCCGCCGGCGATTGAGGCGCGGGGGTCCGGGGGCAGAGCCCCCGGCAGCGGCGCCGCACCTGCGATGTCCGACGTCGTCATGCCCGCACCTCCGGAATCAGCCCCGGACCGGCCGCATGGGCGACCCACGGTCCGGGGACCATGGCCTCGGCGGGCCGCTCGAAGGGGACGTCCCCCGCCCCCCGTGAGGAACTGGCGGCCAGGAGCCGCAGGTAGCTCTCCTCGAAGGCCGCCACGTTCTGCTCGACGGTGAACAGTTCGAGGGCCCTCGCCCGGGCGGCGGCGCCCAGCCGCTGGGCCCGTTCGGGGTCCGCCAGCAGCGCGAGGCAGGACTCGGCCAGTGCCCGGGGGTTGCGCGGCGGGACGACGAGCCCGGTGCCGCCGATGACCTCCCGTACGGCCCCCACGTCCGTGGAGACGGTGGCCCGGCCGCAGAACATGGCCTCCGCCAGGGTGATGGGGAAGCCCTCGACCACCGAGGACAGCAGCACGATCCGCCCGGCCCCGTACGCCTCGGCCGGCGAGGCCGCCTCGGGCCCGCCGATCTCCTCGAAGGTGACGGGGCTCTCCCCCACGGTCCGCGCGTCGGCGGCCTCGTCGGGGAAGAGCTGCGCGGCCAGCGAGCGGCAGTCCGCGAGGTATCCGGGGGCCGCCGCCGAGGCGAAGATCCGCAGCCGGGTGTGCGGGGCGGCCCGGCGGACCTCCGCGAAGGCGTGCAGCAGCCCGATCAGGTCCTTGGACGGCTCGATCCGCCCGGCCCACACCAGGGTGTCGGGGTCCCCGCGGTCGGGGTCCTCGCCGACGACGGCGAATCGGTCCGCCTCCATGCCCGGGTAGACCGTCCGCAGGCGTTCCCGGGGCGCCCCGCAGCGTTCCTGCCAGCGGCGGGCGTGCGCGTTGCCGGGGGTGAGGAGGTCGGCGCGGGCGTAGATCTCCCCGGCGAGGCGGACGTGGAAGGCGGCCAGCAGGGCGCGGACGGCGGGCCGGGTGTCCTCGCGCTGTTCCAGGTAGTGGGCGCGGAGCTGGACGCCGTACTCGGTGACCAGCAGCGGGACCCCGAAGAAGCGTTTGGCCAGCAGTCCGGGAACGGCGGCGACCCCGCCGGCGGCGGCGTGGCAGACGTCGGCCCGGCCGAGGCCCTCGTCCTCGTACCAGTCGAGGGACAGGGGCCGCAGCGCGCGCTCCAGTTCGTCCACGAACTCCAGCAGGTCCGGGACCCGCGCGTCCTGGACGGCGCGGCCCGCGCCGGGGGCCCGGCAGCCGGACTCGACCGCCCGCACGGCCGTCTCGGAGCGCAGGGCGGCGTACATCCCGCCCTGGTCGCGGGCGAGTTCGGCGAGCCCGTACAGTCCGGCGGCGAAGGCGTCGGGCTCCCCCGCGCAGATCCCCCGGACCAGCTCCGCGAAGCATGCGGCGAAGCGCCGGCGCTCGCGGCGGGAGTGCGTGCGGCCGTCGTCCGCGGGGGCCCACAGCGGGGCGGTGCGCACCCGGGTGACGTGCCGCGGGAGCGTGACCCGGCCGCTCTCCTCCTGTCCGGCGCTGCGGCTCAGTGCGTAGAGCTCGAACTCGTGCCGGGGCAGCCCGCGCACGAGCCGGTCGCACCAGAGCCTCGCCTCGCCCGCCGCATACGGATAACCACCTTCCGTGACCAGTCCGATCCGCACGAGTGGCACCCCCGATCTCCCGTTCCTGGCGGCCGCCGTCGGTCCGGCGACCCGCCGCGGGAGAACTCAAGCGGATGCGCCGGTGGCGCGACGGACGGTTGTCCGTCGCGCCACCGGAAGGGGTGAAGAGTCGTAACTTTCCCGTACGGTTCGCGTTCGAGCACGCTAAGAAGGGTGTTACGCGTAGGCCTCCTGGCGTTCGGTCAGGCGTGCCGAGCGGCGTTCGGCGGCGAGGGCCGGGTCGAGTGCCGGGACGGCGTCGAGGAGCTGTCGCGTGTACGCGTGGGCGGGCCGGCCGTACACCTCCTCCACCGGTCCCTCCTCCACGACCACCCCGCCGCGCATGACGGCGACCCGGTCGCTGACCTGCCGGACCACCGCGAGGTCGTGCGCGATGAAGACGAGCGCGATGCCCAGTTCCCGCTGGAGTTCCGCGAGCAGGGCGGTGACCTGTGCCTGGGTGGTGACGTCGAGGGCGGACACCGGCTCGTCGCAGACGATCAGCCGGGGCCGGGGCGCCAGGGCGCGGGCGATGCCGACGCGCTGGCGCTGGCCGCCGCTGAACTCGTGCGGGTAGCGGTCGTAGTGGCCGGGCTCCAGGCCGACGCGGGTCAGCAGCCCCTCGACCCGGGCGCGGATCACGGCCTCGTCGCGCTCTCCGGCGGCGCGCAGCGGATCGGCGATGGACTCGCCGACGGAGCGGCGCGGGTTGAGGGAGGAGACGGGGTCCTGGAAGACCATCTGGACGCCGTCCGCGATGCCCCTGGCCTCGGTCCCGTCGTGCCGTACCTGCCCCGAGGTGGGCTCCAGCAGTCCGACGAGCATCCGCCCGAGGGTGCTCTTGCCGCTGCCGCTCTCGCCGACGATGCCGAGGGTCTCGCCGGCCCGGACGGTGAGGGAGACCCCGGCCACCGCGCTGACCCTGCGCCTGCCTCGGCCGAAGTCCCGGCGCAGGCCGACGGCTTCGACCACGGGGGCCGCCGGCTCGGCCGCACCGGCGGGGCCGGAGCCGGCGACCACCCGCAGCCGGGGGGTGCGCGGGGCGTCCAGCCGCGGTACGGCCGCCAGCAGGTCCCGGGTGTAGGGGGCCTGCGGGTCGGAGAGGACCGAGCGGACGGGTCCCCGTTCCACGGCGGCGCCGTTCCGCATGACCAGCAGTTCGTCCACGCTCTCGGCCGCGACGCCCACGTCGTGGGTGACCAGCAGCAGTCCGAGGCCGTGCTCCTGGCGGAGTCCGTGCAGCAGGTCCAGGATCTGGGCCTGGACGGTGACGTCGAGGGCGGTGGTCGGCTCGTCGGCGATCAGCAGCCGCGGTGCGCAGGCCAGCGCCATGGCGATGAGGGCGCGCTGGCGCATGCCGCCGCTGAATTCGTGGGGCCGGGCGCGGGAGCGGCGCACCGCGTCGGGGATGCCGACGCGGTCCAGGACCTCGACCGCCCGGGCCCGGGCGGCCCGGCGGGAGGCGGTGGTGTGGACCCGGTACACCTCGGCGATCTGGTCGCCGATCGCCTGGTAGGGGTCGAGGGAGCTGAGGGGGTCCTGGAAGACCATGGCGGCGGTCCCGCCGCGCAGGGCGCGCAGCCGGGCCGGGTCGGCGTGCGCCAGGTCGGTGCCGTCGACGCGGACGGTGCCGGTCAGGCGCGCGCCGGTGCCGTGGTGCAGGCCGAGCAGGGCGGCGGCGACGGTGGACTTGCCGCTGCCGGACTCCCCGACGATGCCCAGGGCGCGGCCGGGTTCCAGGGTGAAGGAGACCCCGTCCACGGCCCGTGCGTACCGGCCGGGACCGCCGGACGGGAATTCGACCACGAGGTCGGTGACGTCCACCAGCGGGCCGGTCATGCGAGGGCCACCCTTCGGTCGGCGAGGGCGTGGAGCAGGTCGGCGACGGCGCCCGCGATGACGACGGCGGCGCCGATGGCGAGGACGACGCCGACCACGACGGGCAGGTCCACGACCCGCACGCCGTCGATGAGGGTCTTGCCGAGGCCGGGGATCCCGAAGAGGGATTCGGTGAGCACGGCGCCTCCGATCAGGGTGCCGAAGTCCACGGCGCTGAGGGCGATCACGGGTCCGAGGGCGCCGCGGACCGCGTGCCGGGTGACGACGGCCCGTTCCGGGACTCCGTAGGCGCGGAAGGTGCGGATGTGGTCCTCGGCGAGGGTCTCCAGGGTGGAACTGCGGGTGAGGCGGGCGTACTTGGCGCTTTCGAACAGGCCGAGCGTCACCCAGGGCAGCAGCAGGTTCCAGGCCCACTGCTCGGGGTCCTCGCCGAAGGGGACGTACGTCGGGAAGGGCAGCCAGCGCAGGTGGGCGCAGACGGTCATGAGCAGCAGCAGCCCGAGGATGAAGACGGGCGTGCCGGTGCCGGCGAGGGTGAGCACGGTCAGCGCCCGCTCGGTGGCCCCGCCGCGCCGCAGCGCGGACAGCAGGCCGGTGCCGACGCCGACGACGAGCCAGATGGCGAGGGCGCCGAGGGCGAGCGAGAAGGTGGCGGGCAGCCGTTCCAGGAGCAGCAGGGTGACCTGCCGGTCGTTCTGGTACGAGAACCCGAGGCAGGGCGCGTCGCAGTGCTGGACGATCCCGGCGCCGGCGGAGTAGTCCCGGCCGGCCACCAGTCCCTGGAGGAAGTGCAGGTACTGGGTGACGACGGGGTCGCCCAGGCCGAGCTGTTCGCGGACCTGGGCGATCTGCTGCGGGTTGCAGCGCTCCCCGCAGGCGAGGCGGGCGGGGTCGCCGGGGACGACGTAGAAGAGGGCGTAGACGAGGACGGACAGGGCGAGCAGCACGAACAGGGCGCCGACCGCGCGCTTGAGGACGAAGCGGATCACGCGGTGCGCTCCTTTCCAGTGCCGACCCGCAGGCGCGACGCCTCGCGCGGGTCGAGGGCCGAGCGGACCGCGTCGCCGAGGACGGTGAAGGCGAGCACGGTGACGAAGAGCAGCCCGGCGGGGAGCAGGACGTAGGCGGGGTCGGCGCGGAACCAGGTCTGCGCGCTGGAGAGCATCTGCCCCCAGGAGGGGGTGGGCGGTTTCACCCCGACGCCGAGGAAGGAGAGCGAGGCCTCGGCCACCATGGCGCCGGGGACCTTGATCGCGGCGAGGGTGATGACGGGCGCGGCGAGGGAGGGCAGCAGTTCGCGGCGGGCGACGCGCAGGGGTCCCCAGCCGGAGAGCCGGGCGGCTGCGACGAAGTCCAGGCCGTTCAGGGCGAGGGTCTGGGAGCGCACCATGCGGGCGGTGCCGCCCCAGTCGAAGAGGCCGATGACGAGGACCAGCAGCAGCGGGCGGGGGAAGCCGGACGGGACGACGGCGGTGAGGGCGATGGCGATCACCAGCATGGGCAGGGCGATCATCACGTCGGTGAAGCGGCCGATGAGCTGTCCGAGGAAGCGGTTGCCGAGCGCGGCGGCGATGCCCACGCCGACCCCGACGGCGATCTGCACGGCGACGGCGCCGAGGGCGACGAGCAGGGAGATGCGCGCGCCGTGGAGGAGCCGGGTGAACAGGTCGCGGCCGGTGCCCGGTTCGACGCCGAGCCAGTGGTCGGCGGAGATGCCGCCGAAGGAGCCGAGGGGGACGCCGCCGCGGGCCGAGTCGACGAGGTCGTCGTGGTAGGTGTTCGGGTCCTGTCCGGTGAGCTGGGTGATGAGGGGGGCGGCGAGGGCGAGGAGGACGAGGAGGGCCAGGACCGTGGCGGCCGCGGCGGCGGACGGCCGCGCGCGCAGCCGCCGCCAGACCTGGCGGCCGGCGCCGCCGGCCGGGGCGGGGGCCCCGACCGGCGGTACCGGCCCGTCGAGGAGCCGGGTCACTTGACCGCGACCTGCGAGATGTCGAGGACGCCGGTCCAGTCGCTGATGACGACGTTCTTGACGTCCTTGCCGACGAGCCGCTTGTAGACCGGGTGGAAGAGCGGGATGTCGAGGGCCTGCTCGCCGATCTTCTTGTCGAGTGCGCCCCAGCGCTTACCGGCCGCCGCGAGGTCGGTGAGCTTGGCGATCTCGTCGATCTCGGTGTTCACGGCCGGGTCGTTCAGCTGCGCGTGGTTGTAGTTGGAGCCGTTGGTGACGATCTGCCGGCCGTCGAAGATCGGGGCGAGGAAGGGGCCGCCGGAGGGCCAGTCGGCGCCCCAGCGGGAGAGGAAGAAGCCGGGGGTGTTCTTGGCGTCCCAGCGGCGCTCGTTGAACGCGTTGTTCTCCAGGCCCTCCAGCTTGACGGTGATGCCGGCGGCGGCGAGGGCCTGCTGGACGGCGGTGGCGATCTCGGGGCCGGTCTGGCGGTTCTGGGCGTTGGAGTGGGTGAGGGTGACGGTGAGCCCGTCGGGGAAGCCCGCCTCCTTCAGCAGTTCCTTGGCCTTGGCCGGGTTGCCGGTCTTGCCCGCCGGGAAGTGGTCGTACGGCGCGTACCCGAAGGCCTCGCGCTCGGGGAGGAAGGTGGTGGCCGGCTCGGCGAGGGCGGAGCCGCCGGCGGCGTTGACCACGCTGGTGCGGTTGATCGCGTACGAGATCGCCTGGCGGACCTTCGGGTTGTCGAAGGGGGCGGCCTTCGGGTTGAAGGCCAGGTAGTTGACGTAGCCGAAGTGGCCGGTGCCGACGCGGGAGGCCAGTTCCTTGTTGTCGCCGATCTGGGCGAGTTCGGCGGGGCCGAGGTTGGTGTCGGTGGTGATGGCGGCGGCGTCGGGGCCGGAGCTGGTGGAGAGCCGCTGGTTGATGACGGCGGCGTCGAGGCCGGAGCGGACGTCGATCCGGTCCGGGTAGGCCTTGCGTTCCTCGTCGGTCTTCGGGTCCCAGTGCTCGTTGCGCTCCAGGAGCAGGGACTCGCCGTCGCCGGTGTTCTTGACGACCTTGTACGGGCCGGAGGAGACGGGGTGCTCCTCGTACTTGGCGCCGGTGTCCTTGGCCTTGGGGACGGGGGCGAACTGCGTCTGGGTGGCGAGGAAGGGGAACTCGCCCTCGGGCTTGCGGAGTTTGAAGACGATGGTTTTCGCGTCGGGGACCACGATGGAGTCGAGGCCCTTGCCGCCGTCCTTGTAGGGGCCCTCGTAGGTCTCGCCGCCGACCAGCCAGTCCCTCAGGTAGGGGGCGCCGCCGGAGAGTTCGGCGGCGAAGGAGCGCTCGATGCCGTACTTGATGTCGGCGGTGGTGATCGGGCTGCCGTCCTCGTACTTCAGCCCGTCCTTGAGCGTGTACGTCCATTCGGTGGCGTCGGCGTTGGGCTTGCCGAGGTCGGTGGCCAGGTCGGGGACGACCTTGGCGCCGGCCGGGCCGTCCTCGCGGTTGCGGGTGGTCAGCGTGCGGAAGACCAGCGAGGGGACGTTTCCGCCGCCGGAGGTGTAGAGCCGGGCCGGGTCGAAGTCGTTCTGCGGTTCGGCGTTGAGGACGGTGAGGGTGCCGCCCTTCTGCGGGGCGCCCGCGGCGCCGGGCTTGCCGCCCTCGCCGCCGGTCTTGTCCGCCGCGTCCTCGGGCCCGCACGCCGCGGCGCCCCCGGCCAGGACGAGGCTGACGGTGACCGCGGCGATGCGGCGCGATATGCGGGACTGGCGGGATGAACCGGCGGAAAGCATGGGGAAACGGGACCTCTCGGCGTGGAAGGAGATACGTCGGGGGCCACGCGGGAGACGGCGTCCGGCATCAGCGGCGCACAGGGTGCCGGAGACCGGGAAGGGGAAGCAGGAAGCCGCGCCCGCGGGCAGGGGAAGTGCCCGGGCGCGGCGAAGCCAAGGAAAGAAAGGGTGGTCGCGCGCTCAGGACAGGCGTCAGCGACAGAAGATGTCGGCCACGCTGTGCGCGGCCACACCGAGGAGCGCCAGCTCTATGGCGGCGCTCGCGGCGGAGGTGTGGCGGTGCGACATGCGGAGAACAATTACCGATGATCGGACGGCTTGTCAACGAAGGAACGAGCCGCCCGACCACGCTGTTCGGTCAACTCCCGGGGTAGACCCAGGGGTTGGGCTTGCAGTGGATGTTGTCGATGTCGAGGGACTTCGTCTGCTGCTGCATGATCGGCGCGAGGGCTCCGGGGGTCTGGCAGCTGACGTGCCCGTGGCCGAGCCGGTGTCCCACCTCGTGGTTGATGAGCATCTGCCGGTAGGCGAGCATCTGGTCCGCGCCGTAGGTCTGCGAGCCCTGACCCCACCGGAAGGCGTTGATCATCACGCGCTCCGTGGACGCGGAGTCGCAGGAGACGTTGTCGATCGTGGTGTCGAGCCCGGACTTGGCGCACCAGACGCCGGTGGTCCCGGGGCTGGCCAGGGTGATCACGAACTCGGCCTCGCCGCCCGGCACCCGCTCGAAGGTCATCGCGTCCCCGTGGGACCAGCTGCGGGGGTCGTTGAGGGTGCGCTGCACGGCGTCGGCGAACAGCTGCGCGTCCATGCCGAGTCCCTGCTCCACGTCGACCCGGTAGCGCACCTTCTTCCCCTTGCCCGGGGCCTTGGCCACGCCGGGCACGGTGTCGAAGGCCCCCGGACCGGCGAGCTTCGCGTCGATGGGCAGCTGCTGCGCCATCTGCTGCTCGTACGTCGCCGGCTGCGCGGCCGCGGCCGGCGGGACGGAGGGGGTCGCGCGGCCGTCGGAGCGGGAGGCCGGGGAGCTGTCGGTCTGGGTGCGCTGCGGGGCGTCGTCCCCGGCGGCGCGGGCGGCGGTGTCGGAGTCGGAGTCGGCGGCGACCTGTCCGGCCACGACGACGGCGAGCACGGTGGTGACGGCCGCCGCGGCCATGCCGGTGTACGTACGGATCTTCGTGCCGCGGCCGCTCGCGGGCGCGGCGGCGTCCGGCTCGGCCTTGCGGGGTCCGGGCACCCGGCGGTGCGAACCGGTCGAGGTGAAGGGGTCGTGCGGGGCGGGCTCCGGCGCGGCACCGGCCACGGGGGTGCCGACGGCCGGGGTGGCGGTGCGCGGCGCCGACGGGGCGGCCGGGGCGGCTGCGGCGACGGACGCGGCCCGGGGGGTGCCGATGCGCGGGACGCCGCGCCAGTCGCCGTACACGTCGGCGGGCGCGGGGGCCGGGGCGGTGCCCCAGGCGCCGCCGTCCTCCCGGTGCCCGGGGTGGCCGGCGGGGCGGGCCGCGCTCGGGGGCGCGTACCCCTGGTGGACGACGGTCGGCTCGGCGGCCCCGTGCCCGTCGCCGGGCCACGGCCCCCCGTGCGGTGCGGGCGTCGGCTCGTACGGGTCGGGGGCGTACAGCCCGTCCCCGTAGGGGTCGGCCGCGTACCCCTGCGGCTCGTACGGCGCCTGCGGCGCCTCGGGCTCCGGCTGCGGACGGACCGGGGCCGAGCCCTTGCGACTATGTCGTCCCACGTCCTCAGCCCTTGCCGTCTTCGGTACTTCGGTCGGTTTCCCGCCCGGCGGTGTCGCGCAGCAGCTCCTGGAAGGCCGCCGCCACCACCTCGGGGTACTCCATCATCGCCACGTGCCCGGCCTCGGGCAGGCTCAGCAGCCGCGAACCGCGGAAGTGCGCGGCGGCCTTGCGCGCCATACGGTACGAGACCAGTTGGTCGCGCCCACCGTAGACGAGGAGGGTCGGCGCGAGCACGCGCTGCGCCTGGCTCCACAGTCCGTGTTGCCCGCCGAGGGTGTACGCGTCGACGATGCCCCGCGAGGAACGGCTCATCGCGTCCCAGAACCAGGGCAGCGCCATGCGCCGCTCCATCTCCTCGACGGCGGCGCGGAAGCCCTCCTGCGTCACCCGGGAGGGGTCCCCGTAACAGAGGTCCGTCACCCCCCGGGTGCGTTGTTCGGCCGTCAGCCCGACCGTGAGCCGGCCGAACAGCGCGGCCACGCCGGGCAGCGCCAGCAGGGCGGTGGGCACGGCCGACTTCTGCACGCGCAGCTCGGGCAGCGCGGGCGAGACGAGCGTCAGGGTCCGCACCAGGTCGGGCCGGACGGCCGCGACGCGGGTGGAGACGGCACCGCCGAGGGAGTTGCCGAAGAGGTGCACCGGGCCGCGGCCGGCGGCGTCGAGGTGGCGGATGACGGCGCGGGCGAGCGCGGTCACCGAGTAGTCCCGGTCGGCGGCCGGCGGGGACCAGCCGAATCCGGGCAGGTCCACGGCCTCGCCGTCGACGGTGCCGGCGAGCAGCTCCATGAGGGCCGACCAGTTCTGGGAGGAACCGCCGAGTCCGTGCACGAACAGCGCCGGCGGCAGCCCCTCCCGCAGCGGTGGCCGGAAACGTACGTTCATTTCCAGGCCCGGCAGTGCGACGGTGCGCAGCTGCTCCCCCTCGGCCACCCGGGCGGCACCCGTCTGGGAGGCCGCTCCGGCGGTGGACCGCACGCCCGGCGGCTCGGTCGAAGACATGGGCCAATGTTACGAGACGATCACGCCCGGCCCCTTGCGTTCGCTTGTGTTCGCGGTCACAGGACGTCTGGCGGCGCACTCCCGATCCTCCTAGGCTCGTAAGTGAGCACGAGCGAAGGCGAGGCGAGCGGAATGACTGTGGACCCCGCGGAGCCGGACACCTTCCGGGAGCGGTTCCGGGACGCCCTCGGCGCCGAGGCTCCGGAGGCGGACGCCGCCGAGCAGTACATCGAGATCCAGCCGCAGGAGGACGACCCGGTCGTCGGCCTGGACACGGGCGAGGCTCCGGAGGCGGACGCCGCGGAGCAGGCCCGGGTGGTCCCGCTGGACGAGGAGGACTACCGCTGACCGCCGCCGCCCCCGCTCCGACGGGCGCTGACCAGCGTGTCCGGCGTGTGTCCAAGCGGTCCGTACCGCGAGAAAACTCGGCTTGAACCCACCAGATCCGGTTACCGAAAAGTACGATGGCGGCGCGGCGCAGAGCGCACTGTGTTCTTAGAGAAAGTGGGAGGCGGCGTGACAGCCATCGAGCAGACCGAGGCAGCGCGTCCGCGGGGTACGCGGCTGCCGCGCCGTGCCCGGCGCAACCAGCTGCTGGGCGCGGCCCAGGAGGTTTTCGTCGCCCAGGGCTACCACGCGGCGGCGATGGACGACATCGCCGAGCGCGCCGGGGTCAGCAAGCCGGTGCTGTACCAGCACTTCCCCGGCAAGCTCGACCTGTACCTGGCGCTGCTGGACCAGCACTGCGAGAACCTGCTCTCGGCGGTGCGCGGGGCGCTGGAGTCCACGAGCGACAACAAGCTGCGCGTGGCGGCGACGATGGACGCCTACTTCGCGTACGTCGAGGACGAGGGCGGTGCGTTCCGGCTGGTCTTCGAGTCGGACCTGACGAACGAGCCGGCGGTGCGCGAGCGCGTGGACCGGGTCTCGCTCCAGTGCGCCGAGGCCATCTCGGACGTGATCGCCGAGGACACCGGCCTGTCGAAGGACGAGTCGATGCTGCTGGCGGTGGGCCTGGGCGGGGTCTCGCAGGTCGTGGCCCGGTACTGGCTCTCCAGCGAGAGCCCGGTGGCCCGTGACACGGCGGTGGGGCTGCTGACCTCGCTGGCGTGGCGCGGCATCGCCGGCTTCCCGCTGCACGGCACGGAGGCCTGACCGGCCCTGTTCGCTGCCAGCGTGTCCGCCGCGAGCCGATCGTGTCCCCTCTCCGGGCTAATGTGGACCGCGTACGGCGCGGCTGATCGCGCGAACCGGACCGTCGGAGGGACAAAGCCGTGGAGGTCAAGATCGGCGTGCAGCACGCACCCCGGGAGATCGTGCTGGAGAGCGACCTGAGCGCCGAGGAGCTGGAGGCCCTCGTGGCCGCCGCGCTGTCCGGTACGGCGCCGCTGCTGAGCCTGACCGACGTCAAGGGCCGCAAGGTCCTCGTGCCGTCCGACCGCCTGTCGTACGTCGACCTGGGCGAGCCGAGCGTGCGCAAGGTCGGTTTCGGGGCGCTCTGACGCTCTTCGAGGCACCTGGGAACGAAGGAAACGGCCCGGCGGATGGTTCCGCCGGGCCGTTTCCCTTTCTTCCGCTTCGGGTAGGACCGCAGTGACCCGGTTCGCCCCGACACATGGGAGAGACCAGATGCTGCTGATGGAGGCGCTCGGCTCCGGTCTGCTCGGCCTCGCCCTGGCCGGTCTCGCCTCGCGACTCCTCGCGACGCGCCTGCCCTCCACCAAAACGGTGCTGGTCAGCGGGGTGGTCGGCGCCCTGTTCGGGGCGTACCTGACGCACATGTCGCTGGGCCCGGGGCACAACACCCTGTTCGCGACGCTGCTGGGCGGCGTCGGCGTCTCGGCCGTCGTGCTGTCCCTGCTGCTGCGCCCCGCCACCGGCTCCGGGAGGTCCCCCCGGCGCGCTCCGTTTTCGCTCTCGTCGGGGGGCTGAGCGGGACTCGCGCGGCGCTTGAGCGGTGCCCGCGGGGGCGCGGCCGCCACGGGCCTCCGGGCCGGGGCGCCACCCCCGACCCATCCCGGCCCGGTAACCGCCCGGCCGGGCTCAGGCCGCGAGGCCCAGGGCGGCCATGCGCTTGGTGTGCGCCTTGGTGATCCGGGTGAACATCTCGCCGACCGCCGCCAGGTCGAAGCCGGCCGCCATCCCGTCGACGCCGCCGACCAGCATGGTGGACAGCGCGTCGCGCTCGGCGACCACGCGCTGCGCCTGCGAGAGGGCCTCGCCCATGAGCCGGCGGGCCCACAGCGCGAGCCGGCCGCCGCAGCGCGGGTCGGCCTCGATCGCGGCGCGGACCTTCTCGACGGCGAAGCCGCCGTGGCCGGTGTCGTCGAGGACGCCGACGACCAGGGCGCGGGTGTCGGTGTCGAGGTGGGTGGCGACCTCGCGGTAGAAGTCGCTGGCGATCGAGTCGCCGACGTAGGCCTTGACCAGGCCCTCCAGCCAGTCGGAGGGGGCGGTCTGGCGGTGGAAGTCGTCCACGCCCTTGGCGAAGGGCTCCATCGCGGCCGTCGGCTCGGCGTCGATCGCCGCGAGGCGGTCCCGGAGCCGCTCGAAGTGGTGGAATTCGGCGGAGGCCATCTTCGCCAGCTCTGCCTTGTCGGCCAGGCCGGGCGCGAGCTTCGCGTCCTCCGCCAGGCGCTCGAAGGCCGCGAGCTCCCCGTACGCCAGCGCGCCGAGCAGGTCCACGACGGCGGCGCGGTACTGGGGGGAGGCGGAGGCCGTCGCCCAGTCCTGGGCGGCGATGCCCTGCGGCTGCTCCTGGGCGTCGTCGGCGGGAGATGCGTTTTCTACGGTCGACATGCTCCGCACAATAGCCCGCCGAAAGGCCGCACAAGTCACCACACCTGCGCACCGTCCGCCCCGGTAAACACGCCTACCCGGTGAATTCACCCGACACACCTGCGCGATTCCGGGGTACAGTGGTAATGCGCCTGCCGAATACTCGGCGGGCCATCCGAATGAGGATGCCCGGTCGGTGGCCCGATCGGCTCCACCCGACCGCCCTCTGTGTGGTGGTGCGTCCATGCGCACCGATCCGCACGAGGGGCCCCCTCAGCGGCAGAAGCGCTTGAGCGAAGGCCAGTGGTCCCGCGCAGCTTTGTATGTACACAGCAGTACAGCAAGCCCGGCACGGTAGGACCCCCCTCGCCGCCTCGCGCCGCGTCTCACAGAAGAGGCAGCACCCTGACTACGTTCCGAGAACTCGGGATCTTTCCCGAGACCGCCGAGGCCCTGGAAGCCGTCGGCATCGTGTCCCCCTTCCCGATCCAGGAGATGACCCTCCCCGTCGCCCTCTCCGGCACGGACGTCATCGGCCAGGCGAAGACCGGAACCGGCAAGACGCTCGGTTTCGGCCTCCCGCTGCTGGAGCGGGTCGTCGTCCCCGCGGACGTCGAGGCCGGCCGGGCCAGGCCCGACCAGCTGACCGACGCCCCGCAGGCCCTCGTGGTGGTTCCGACCCGCGAGCTGTGCACCCAGGTCACCAACGACCTGCTGACCGCGGGCAAGGTCCGCAACGTCCGCGTCCTCGCCATATACGGCGGCCGCGCGTACGAGCCGCAGGTCGAGGCCCTCAAGAAGGGCGTCGACGTGATCGTCGGCACCCCGGGCCGCCTGCTGGACCTGGCCGGGCAGAAGAAGCTCGACCTGTCCCGCGTCAAGGCCCTCGTCCTGGACGAGGCCGACGAAATGCTCGACCTGGGCTTCCTGCCCGACGTCGAGAAGATCATGAACCTGCTTCCCGCGAAGCGCCAGACGATGCTGTTCTCGGCGACCATGCCGGGCGCGGTCATCGGCCTGGCCCGCCGCTACATGTCGCAGCCGACGCACATCCGCGCCGTCTCCGAGGACGGCGAGGGCGCCACCGTCGCCAACATCACGCAGCACGTCTTCCGCGCGCACAACATGGACAAGCCGGAGCTCGTCTCCCGCATCCTGCAGGCCGAGGGCCGCGGGCTCGCCATGATCTTCTGCCGCACCAAGCGCACGGCCGCCGACATCGCCGAGCAGCTGGAGCGGCGCGGCTTCGCCTCCGGCGCCGTCCACGGCGACCTGGGCCAGGGCGCCCGCGAGCAGGCGCTGCGCGCGTTCCGCAATGGCAAGGTCGACGTGCTGGTCTGCACCGACGTCGCCGCGCGCGGCATCGACGTCGAGGGCGTGACCCACGTCATCAACTACCAGACGCCCGAGGACGAGAAGACCTTCCTGCACCGCGTGGGCCGCACCGGCCGCGCGGGCAACAAGGGCACCGCCGTCACCCTGGTCGACTGGGACGACATCCCGCGCTGGCAGCTGATCAACAAGGCGCTGGAGCTCGACTTCCACGAGCCCGAGGAGACGTACTCCACGTCCCCGCACCTGTACGAGCAGCTGAACATCCCGGCCGGCACCAAGGGCATCCTGCCGCGCGCCGAGCGCACGCGGGCCGGCCTGAAGGCCGAGGAGCTGGAGGACCTGGGCGAGACCGGCGGGCGCGGTGGCCGTGGCGGCCGCGGCGCGGCTGCCGCCGCCGTGGTGACGGAGGAGCGCCCCGAGCGCACCCGTACGCCGCGCCAGCGCCGCCGTACCCGTGGCGGTGCCGACCTGGGCGACGGGGCGGGCGTCGAGTCCCCGGCCGTGGCCGAGGCCCCGGCCGCCGAGGCTCCCGCCGCCGACGAGGCGCGCCGCCCGCGCCGCCGCCGGACCCGCGTGACCGCTTCGGCCGTCGCCGCGGTGGCGGAGGCCGCCGTGGTCGAGGCCCCCGTGGCCGCGGCCCCCGTGGCCGTCGCCGCTCCGGTCGAGGCCGTGGCCGTGGCTCCGGCCGTGGTCGAGGAGGCCGCCCCGGCCAAGCCGAAGCGCACCCGGACCCGCAAGGCCGCCGCAGCGGTGGTCGAGGCCGTCGAGGCCCCGGTCGCGGAGGCCCCGGTCGCCGAGGCTCCGGTCGTGGTCGAGGAGGCCCCGGCCAAGCCGAAGCGGACGCGGACCCGCAAGGCCGCCGCCGTGGTGGAGGCTCCGGTCGCCGAGGCCCCGGTCGCCGAGGCCGCCCCGGTCAAGCCGCGCCGGGTCCCGACCCGCAAGGCCGTGGCCACCCCGATCCCCGACGTGGTCACCGGTGCGGTCACCGAGGCGCCCGCGCCCCGGCGCACCCGGTCCCGCAAGTCGGCCGCCGCGGCAGCGCCGGAGCCGGACTTCCAGATGGCCCCGCCGTCGGAGCCGGTCCGGACCACCCGCCGGTTCCGCTGACCCGGCCAGGCACCCGCCCGGTGAACGGCCCCGGTCCCCTTTCGAGGGGGCCGGGGCCGTTCCCGTATCCCCCGGCGGTGCTACGGGCCGGTAACCTCGGGCCATGAGCAAGCCGCCGCGCCTCACCCTGCCGCCCGCCGCCCGCGCGTACCGCCTGACCACCGCCCGCGGCGAGTTCGCCGTGCACGGGGCGGGTGAGCCCGTACGCGGAACGGCTCTGCTGGTCCCCGGGTACACGGGCAGCAAGGAGGACTTCATCGCCCTGCTGGAGCCGCTCGCGGCCGCCGGCTACCGGGTGGTCGCGGTCGACGGGCGCGGCCAGTACGAGACCCCGGGGCCGGTCGAGGAGTCCGCGTACGAGCTCCAGGAGCTGGCCCTCGACGTGCTGGCGCAGGCCGCGGCGCTGGCCGCCACGGGCCCGCTGCACCTGGTCGGGCACTCCCTCGGCGGGCTCGTCGCGCGCGCCGCGGTCCTGCGCGACGCCTCCCCCTTCGCCTCCCTCACCCTGATGAGCAGCGGGCCCGCCGCCATCGCGGAGGAGCAGCAGGCCCGTACGAAGCTGCTGGTCATGGCGCTGGAGGAGCTGCGCGACACTGCGCCTGATACCTGCATGGAGACCGTCTGGGCGGCGATGCGGGCCCAGGATCCGCAGGACGTGGAGCCGGACTCCCCCGAGCTCGCGGCGTTCCTGCACGAGCGCTGGCTGCGGACCGTGCCCGAGCAGCTGATCACCACCGGGCGGGTGCTGATCTCCGAGCCCGACCGGGTGGCGGAGCTGGCGGCGCTGCCGCTGCCGAAGCTGGTGCTGTCCGGGGTGGTCGACTACGCCTGGCCGGTGCCGCTGATGGACGAGATGGCCGTCCGACTGGCCGCTTCCCGTGTGGTGGTGGAGGGCGCCGAGCACTCCCCCAACGCGGAGAACCCGCAGGTCACAGCCCGTGCACTAGGGGATTTCTGGCGATCCTTGAGCGGCCGGTAGTTAGCTAAGGAAAAAATTTCCTTAGCGTAGGGAATGTTTCAGGCAGACCCCCCGTTGAACCCTGTGCAAGGAGAACACCGACGAAGGGAGAAGCCGTGCGCTTCGAGATTCTGCGCCTGGACGACGTCGACGGAACCGCCGTGGACAGCACCGTCGTGGACGCGGCCTCCGTCAACCGGATCGTGCAGCAGGCGGCCGCCATCGGCCAGCGCATCCTGATCCGACCGGCCGAGAGTGCGTCCTCCTGACGATTTCGCGAACGCCCCCGCACCGGACCGGTGCGGGGGCGTTCGTGCGTCCGGGGCGGGCGCGTGCACTCAGGCGCCGCGGACGACCTGGAGCACGCCGTTGATGATCTGCTGGACCGCGATGGCCGAGAGCATCATGCCGGCGAGGCGGGTGACCAGGACGACGCCGCCGTCCTTGATGACGCGGATGATCACCAGCGAGTAGCGCATCGTCAGCCACAGCACCACGTGCATGGCGGCGATCGCGGTCCACACGGAGAGCTGGCCGCCGAACCCGTCGGCCTTCTGCACGGCCAGGATGACGGACACGATCGCACCGGGACCGGCCAGCAGCGGCATGCCCAGCGGGACGAGCGCGACGTTGACGTCCTTGGTCTGCTTGGGCTCGTCGGTCTTGCCCGTGAGCAGGTCGAGCGCGATCAGCAGGAGCAGCAGACCACCGGCGATCATCAGCGCCGGGACGGAGACGTGCAGGTAGTCCAGGATCTGCTGGCCGCAGAGACCGAAGACGGCGATGACTCCGAAGGCCACGCAGACGGCCTGCCAGGCCATGCGGCGCTGGACCTTCGCGGGACGGCCGGAGGTCAGGGCGAGGAAGATCGGCGTGATCCCCGGGGGGTCCATAATCACAAAAAGCGTGAGAAAAAGGGATCCGAAGACGGCGAAATCAAACACAGTGATGCCTTGCAGTGAGGGGTGTTACCAAAAAGCGGGAGGGGGACGTGTGGGCGCGGCGCTTACGCGCGGGCGTCTCCACCGGCGCCGGGCACGGGGAAGGCCCCCGCCGCGCGGCGCGTGATCTCGCCGTAGATCTCGGGGTCGGTCGTGTACTCCCCGAGACGACAGGTCTTGCGGCTGCCGTGGTAGTCGCTGGAGCCGGTCGTCAGCAGACCGAGCTCCCCGGCCAGGCCGCGCAGCCGGGCGCGGGTGGCGGTGTCGTGGTCCATGTGGTCCACCTCGATGCCGTCGAGCCCGGCGGCCGCGAGCGCGGCTATCGCGGACTCGGGCACGCACTCGCCCCGCTTGACCGCGGCGGGGTGCGCGAACACGGTGACCCCGCCGGCCGCCTTCACCAGGCGGATGGCGTCGAAGGGGTCGAGCTCGTGCTTCTCCGCGTACGCGCGGCCGCCGTCGGCGAGCCAGTCCGCGGTGAACGCGTCGGACACCGTGGGGACGACGCCCAGCTCGACCATCGCGGTCGCGATGTGCGGGCGGCCGACCGAGCCGTTCCCCGCGATCCGGGCCACCTGCTCCCAGGTGACGCCGACACCGAGGTCCTGGAGCTTGCCCACCATCGCCTGCGCGCGGGGGGTCCGGTCGTCCCGTACGAGCTCCCGCTCACGGGCGAGCTCGGGCTCCTCCGGGTCGAACAGGTACGCCAGCATGTGCATGCCGACCCCGTCGAGCCGGCACGACAGCTCGGCACCGGTGACCAGCGTCAGCCCGGCGGGCAGCGCGGCGATCGCCTCGGCGTATCCCCCGACGGTGTCGTGGTCGGTCAGCGCGACCACGTCCAGCCCGGCCGCGGCGGCATTGCGCACCAGCTCGGCGGGGGTGTCGGTGCCGTCCGAAGCCGTGGAGTGCGCGTGCAGGTCGATGCGCACAGCCGGACTCCAGGGTTCACGCGGACGGGGGACACTCCAGGGTACCGCCCGCCGACGCCCGAATGATCCCGCCGGGCGGGGGTACGCAGTCTGCGGCGCGGGCCCGCCATCTCCCCCTCGACCCCCGTCGGCCGATCGGCGCCTGCCCACCCGCCTCCCTGGGTGCGGGTCGGGGGCCGGGTGGGCGGTACACCCCCGGGCGGTCTCAGAGCTGGTTGGGGGCTTCCCGTCAGTCCCATCGTCCTTCCGCGTCGGGCCGGCCTGTCAAGGGCGCTCCTTCGTCGCGTCGCTACGCGATGTCGCTTCGCTCCACCCTTGACAGACCGACCCGCCCCGGAAAGCCGAAAGACTGCCGGGAAACCCCCAAAGAAACGGCACGGTCCAGAGGAACAGGGACGGGTCTCTCATGGACCAGGCGAGGGGCCGGGCGCCGGCCCGCCAGGCAGTCGGGCCCTCAGATGTCGCGATTCCGGGCCAGGGGCGCGCCTACCTGCACGAGAGGTTGATCAGAGCGGCCTGCGGAGCCCCCAGGCGCAGCAGATCGCTACGCGCTCCTCATTTCTCGGCGTCCAGCGGACCATCTTGGGCTGATACCTGCAACAAATGCTGATCAGAGCGCTGCGGGAAGCCGCCAGGCGCGTCAGATCGCTACGCGCTCCTCTGGTCTCGGCGGCCGGAAGCCGTCTGGGGCTGGTCAGACCGTCAGCGCAATCAGGACTGCTCGCCCATGGCTGCGCGGAGCCAGTCCAGGGTGTCTTGGGCGAGGAGTTCGTCGGCGAGGCGCTGGGCGGTTTCAGTGGTCAGACGGCCGCGGCTGTTGTCGATCCAGCGTTGTGCGTTCGTGTGGCCCTGGGCCTTGTACTCGATGCCCTGGAGCATGCATTCCAGCTTGTCGGCGTCCCGGGCGCAGATCGATTCGGGTGTTTCCTTGGCCTCGTACTCCGCTACGAGGTCCTGGATGGTTGCGGCGAGGAGATCGGGCATGCCGGCCGTCTGGTCGGCCGTGATCGCGGCGGGGTCGGCGGAAGGGGAGTACTTCTTGCCCAGGTGGTTCACGTCGCCGCTGCGGGTTTCCTGGGTGTCGTGCCACACGGCGAGGAAGGCTGCGCGGGCCGGGTCGGCGCCCTCCAGTTTGGCGATGACGGAGGCGATCAGGGATGTGCGCCAGGAGTGTTCGGCCACGCTCTCGGGGCTGTTGACGCCCGCCATCCACCAGCCCGTGCGGCGGGCGTTCTTGAGCGTTCCGGCTTCATAGAGGAAGTGGGCCACCGCGGACAGGTCGTCAGCCACGTCTGTCTCCTTCTCACGCCTCGGCGAGGCGGATCGCGTACCGAATGCCTTCGAGCTCCCGACGCGCTCCGGTCGAGGGCTCGGTGCCATCCAACAGCACGGGCATCCGGGCCCGCAGGTCTCGGGCAGTGGAAGTGGCTGTCTTCAGGAGGCTGGGACGGGCCGCCAGGAGTGCCCAGAGGGTGTGCACGTTCAGGTCGAAGTAGCCGTGTTGTGGCCTGAGCCCTTTCACCAAGTGCTTGAAGAGCTTGTGTCCTTGCCAGGAGGTGGGATCGCTCTCCACGATGAAATCGTCGGAGAGCTGGGGGTGCGCTGCCTCCCCGATCCAGTACGCCCAGTAATTCAGGTTTGCGGTTTCGCCCAGGTCATCGCCTTCGAGCGTGGTGGAGACGAAGTGCCCCAGGCGCTCTCGATCACCTTGACGCGCCGCGACGGTGGCCACGGAGCGGGCATTGAGCCAACCGGTGAGCCAGTCGTCGGGCCGCTCCGTCTTCTGCTGCTGCATCAGCCAGTCGACGGTGTCCGCCGCCTGGTCGTAGCCGGCTAGGTACAGGGCTTGGCGGCGCAGCAGGAACTGATCGGCGGCACGGGCCTCTTCGGCTGTCGTGCG
The DNA here is from genome assembly GCF_044747545.1 of Streptomyces sp. NPDC090077. Classification (NCBI taxonomy): domain Bacteria; kingdom Bacillati; phylum Actinomycetota; class Actinomycetes; order Kitasatosporales; family Streptomycetaceae; genus Streptomyces; species Streptomyces sp. NPDC090077. Next base: position 197,247 of record NZ_JBIVEG010000007.1, on the reverse strand, counting down.
CAGATACTGGAAGAACTGGGTGCGTTCTGCCGCACCCAACTCGGGCCCGCTTGGCACAGGGCCTCGCCGGGAGCGAGTCGAAGGCGGCAGTGCACGCATGGACTCCGGCGCTTCTCCGTTCAAGGGCCAGGCCAGGACTTCCACCAGGTCGCGTTGCATGACCCACGAGCCGAGAGGGCTGATGTCGGCCGGCTCATCCCCTGCGAGGGCGCTCAGCAGCAGGACGTCTGCCTCCATCGCCCTTTCCAGAGCGGCGAGTAGCGCTGCCGGAGTTCCCATGTGCATGAGCCGATGACGGTGCCCGAGCATCTGACCGACAGAGAGAGCCGTGAGCGGACGTCTGCCGGACTCCCATCCCGCGATGGCGTCCGTCGAGAGGTGAAAGGCCTCCGCGAGGCTCTCCTGCGTGTGACCGAGCTGCTCCCGGATGACCCGGAAGACATACCCGGAAACCGTTCCGAGACGGCTGGGCCGTCGACTTCCCGGACTGCTGGTCAGGGTGGAGCGCCCCTTGCCGACCACAGCACCTCCCCGCCCTCGGATTCCTCACCGAATACCCGTACCGACGGTCACTTCGACCGGCAGGGCGACGTACCTACGCTCGTAAGCACAGTGACAAGCAGACCACTCAGCGTAGCGACATGGGGCCGTCTTGAACGCAGCAGAGAAGAACGCCGTCGGCTCGGAGCCGCCGGGCGGCAAGCGTCTTTTCGCCTCCTGGCCGGAGCCGAGGCGCGTTTCCGCACCCAGTCCGGAGCTTCTCGCCCGAGCGCGCGCCGGGTGGGAGCGCTTCGTCGATTCCATCGAGGAGGACGTGGATGAGTGAGTGCTACGAGTACGTCCCGCACAGGCTGCTTCGCCGTCGGGTGCGCGACATCGCCTCGGGTACCGAGGGCGTGCTGATGGCGGTGGTCAACGAGAACGTCTCCGACACCGGCATCGAACGCTGGATGGAGCTCGCCTACATCCGCAACGCCTCCGGCCGCGAGTTCACCACCGCCGTCACCAACATCGAGCCCACGGTGGACCGGTGACGCTCCCGGCTGGGGACTGGCACTGCTAGGCCTCCTTCGGCCGCCTTCCTGCCCGCTGGGTGAGCCCAGCGCCTGGGACCCCCGGCCGACCGTGCATCACCAGGACTACGGCGGGGCGGTTCCTGCACCGCCGAACACCGAGATGGAGGAACCACCGGATGACTACCACCACCAGGGACGCCCGCACGCTCGTCACCCCCGAGGAGTTCGCCGGCGTCGTAGCGACCGTCGCCAGCACCAACCCCGACATGTCGCAGGCCAACGCCGCGCGGATCACCGAGGAAGGGCTGAAGTTCGTCGCGGCCGCGGCGGTCTTCCCCGGCAACATGCGCCCGTCGAGGACCGTGGACGAGGGCTGGCACGCCCTCATCCTCCACACCACGGCGTATGCCCGTCTATGCGCCCGCCTCGGCCGGTTCGTCCACCACCTGCCTGAGCTGCCCGACCCGAGCCGGTACGCCCCGGGCGCCCTCGACCACACTCTCGCCCGCATCCGCGAGGCCGGGTTCGAACCGGACATGGAGCTGTGGACCAGCCCCCTGAAGGGCATCCCGGTCAGCGCGAACTGCCAGCACGACAACCAGTGCGCCGACGGGAACTGCGAGGCGAACTGCCGTGCGGACCACCCGAACTAGGCACTCCGCGCTACGCTGACGGGCTATGACCGCGTGGGAGAGCCCTGACTACGGGCCATTGATCAACCACCTCCAGGCCCTGCGACGGCAGGGCAGGGTCCCAGGTCGGAGAGACGTGACCACGGGCCGCGGCTGCGGGGGCTGCCGCGGGCTCCAGCGGACGATCCTCGTCGACGGGGAGCACCGCATCGTCTACAGCGAACCCTGCCTCGCATGCCGCGGGGGCGGCACGACCGAGAAGGCCGACCTCCCCGCCTGACCCAGTGGTGGACCAGCCCCGGACGGCCGTCAGTCGCCGAGACCAGAGAAGCGCGTAGCGATCTTCCGCGCCAGACCGCTCCCAACAGCGCTCTGATCAACATTTGATGCAGGTATCAGCCCAAGGCGGTCGCCGGACGCTGAGAAATGAGGAGCGCGTAGCGATCTGTCGCGCTTGGGTGGTGCGCAGGCCGCTCCGATCAAGCTCTCGTGCGGGTAGTCGCGCCCCTGGCCCGGAATCATGGATCTGGGGCTCGGATGCCCGGCGGGCCGGGGCCCGGCCCCTCGCCTCATCGCTGAGAGACCCGTCCCTTGATCATGGACCGTGCCGTTTCTTTGGGGGTTTCCCGGCAGTCTTTCGGCTTTCCGGGGCGGGTCGGTCTGTCAAGGGTCGCCGAAGGCGATCGCGTAGCGACGCGACCGAAGGGAGCGCCCTTGACAGGCCGGCACGAACCGGAAGGACGATGGGACTGACGGGAAGCCCCCAACCCTCCCTGATCCGGTCCAGGGGGCTACCGCCCCCAGCCGACCCACCCGCACCCAGGGAGGCGGGTGGGCAGGCGCCGATCGGCGGCCGGGGGTCGAGGGGGAGATGGCGGGCCCGCGCCGCAGGCTGCGTACCCCCGCCCCTACCCCTACCCCTACCCCAGGATCCGCGGGCTCAGCGCCCCGCAAGGCAGCAGCTCTACCTCCGCGCCCGCGTCGCGGAGGTCGGTGAGGACGAGTTCGTCGTACATGAGGAGGCCCGTCTGTTCCGGCCAGACGATGGCCCACAGCCACAGGCCGCGGGCCTCGCCCGCGAAGACGGCGCGGTCGTCCGGGGCTCCCGAGACGTGCCACAGCGGGGTGGGGCGGCCCGCGGCGACGACCTTGGCGTGCGGCGGGGAGGAGACGTTGATGTAGGGGCCCGGGTCGGGGGCGTCGATGCCGGCGAAGCGGGAGCCGAGGCCGACGCCGAGCTCCTCCGCGATCAGCAGCAGCTCCCCCAGTCCGCCGAGCGGCCCCGGGCCGGTGCAGGCCACGGCGGTGGCGCGGCCGCCGCTGCGGTCGTCACCGGCGCTCGCGACGCCGGTGAACAGCCAGCCGACCGGCAGCGGCCACGGCATCCACACGGGGACGTTCGCCCGGTTGACGACGACCTCCAGCCCTTCGACGCTGGGCGGGATCACAGGCTGTAGCGGGTGGACGGCGCCGTGCACCGCGCACTGCCAGGAGTCGGAGAAGAGGCCGGGCGCGCGGACCCGGCCACCGCACTTCGGGCAACTCGGTTCGCCCCTCATAGGAAGCACGCTCCTCCCCGCCCGGCGCGCCGTCAAGACACGATCACCCGTCCGGGCTCAGTCCAGTGCGACGGCCGTACGGAGAGGGTCCCGCAGATCGGTGCCGCGCGCGAGCCAGCGCTCCTGGAGCGCGGCCGCGCCGTGCACCCGCTTCCAGGCGGCCTCGTTCGCCGTCATGGGGAGCAGCGGGAGGAAGCGGACGGGGTCCATGGGCTCGTCGAGCTCCAGGTCCTCGACCAGTCCGCCGGGCTCGGCGACGAGGACGGAGCTGAACGGGGCCCCGTCCCAGAGCGGTTCGCCGACGTCGAGGGAGGCGCCGGGGGCGACGATCAGCCCCTCGACCATCGGGGAGGCCGCCAGGACGGCGAGCGGCCGGAGCAGCTTGTCGGTGGGTGCGAGGCCCGCCCGTACGGTCAGTACGAGTTCGGCGCGCGGGCCGCGCACCGGGTCGGCGACGACGGCGGTGGGGTCGGTCATCGGGTGGGCGGACATGCCGAGGGTGGCGTACCGGACGAGGTCGCCGTCGGCGAAGCGGAGGACTTCGATGCGGTCGGTGCCGAGGAAGGTGACGGAGGCGCGGGCGTCGGGTTCGCCGAGCGTGCTGCGCAGCCGGGCTTCGACGAGGGCCAGAATTTCTGCCATGGAGCGAGCATAGAACTCGTATCCGCCGGGTAAAGGGCGGGTCTTGACCATCCGTCGGCTGATAGTGTTGACAGCTGGTCGGGGCCGCACTCAGAAGAGTTGTTTCAGGGCTCCGGCGACAGGACGTCCCTCACGGGGGACCGGCCGGAGGAGGTGGGGCTGCGATGGATCGAAGTCGATCGTGCAGTACCAATCGCTCTTCGGCGTCCGTCAAGGGCGGCTCCGGCCACCTTTGATCTTCTGATCAGCAGAAGAGCGACGGCAGAACTTTGTCCTCCCGTCCTGTTTTCCCTCGGCCGGCCCCGGGCTGCCCGCCCCCGTCCGCAGAGGGTCTCCCACCCGTACGGTCCGCAGCCGTGCGCGAGAAGGAGCCTGCCATGTCGATGCTGCCCTACCTCCGTGCCGCCGTCCGTCCGGCACTGCGCAGGTCCACCCCCGTACAGCCCGGCTACGACGCCACCCGCGACCCCTCCGCCAACAGTGCGGTGGTCGACTGCGCCGTGTACCGCGACGGGCGGCGCGCGCAGGGGGACTGCCTGACGCCCCGTGAGGCCCTGCGCCGGGTCCGCGAGGACGGCGGGTTCGCCTGGATCGGGCTGCACGAGCCCACCCACGACGAGTTCGCGGGGATCGCCGCCACCTTCGGGCTGCACCCGCTCGCCGTGGAGGACGCGGTGCACGCGCACCAGCGGCCGAAGCTGGAGCGGTACGACGAGACCCTCTTCACGGTCTTCAAGACGATCCACTACGTGGAGCACGCCGAACTCACGGCGACCAGCGAGGTGGTGGAGACGGGCGAGGTGATGTGCTTCACGGGCCCCGACTTCGTCATCACCGTCCGGCACGGCGGCCAGGGGTCCCTGCGGAGTCTGCGGCACCGCCTCCAGGACGACCCGGAGCTGCTGTCGCGGGGCCCCTCGGCGGTGCTGCACTCGATCGCCGACCACGTGGTCGACGGGTACATCGCGGTGGCGGCGGCCGTGCAGGACGACATCGACGAGGTGGAGAGCGCGGTGTTCGCCGCCCCGGCGAAGGGGGTGGCCCGGGGAGGTGACGCGGGCCGGATCTACCAGCTGAAGCGCGAGGTGCTGGAGTTCAAGCGGGCGGTGTCGCCGCTGCTGCGGCCGATGGAGCTGCTGAGCGAGCGGCCGATGCGGCTGGTGGACCCGGACATCCAGAAGTACTTCCGGGACGTGGCCGACCACCTGGCCCGGGTGCACGAGCAGGTGATCGGTTTCGACGAGCTGCTGAACTCCATCCTCCAGGCGAACCTGGCGCAGGCCTCCGTCGCGCAGAACGAGGACATGCGCAAGATCACCTCCTGGGCGGCGATCATCGCCGTGCCGACGATGATCTGCGGCGTGTACGGGATGAACTTCGACCACATGCCGGAGCTGCACTGGAAGTACGGCTACCCCCTGGTGATGGCCGCGATCGTCGGCAGCTGTTTCGCCATCCACCGCACGCTGCGGCGCAACGGCTGGCTGTAGCGGCTGGCTGTAGCCGCCGGGAGCGCACCGCCTACGCTGTGCGCATGACTCTCAGCGCGCTCGACCTGGCCCTCGTCGAGGAGGCCTCCAAGAAGTCCGGCCTGATCTGGGTCCGCGGCACCGGTGCGGACCGGGCCCTGTGGCACGCCTGGGTGGACGGCGCCGCGCACGTCCTCGGCGACGGCCCCGGCGAGCAGCCCTTCCCCGGGCTCACCGACGGCGCCTCGGCTGAGGTGACCGTGCGCAGCAAGGACAAGGGCGGCCGGCTCGTGGCGTGGACCGCGGCCGTACGGGAGCTCGTGCCCGGCAGCGAGTCCTGGGAGGCCGCCGTCGCCGAGCTGAAGGGCAAGCGGCTGAACGCGCCCGACTCGGAGCAGATGACGGAGCGCTGGGCGCGCGAGTGCCGGCTGCTGCGCCTGGAGCCGGTGGCGGTGGCCGACGGGCTGCCGACCGGTTCGCTGGCGGCGCGGCCGGTGGGCTCCCCGGCCGTGACCCGCAGGCCGGTCCCGGCGGGCCTGCCGAAGCTGCTGCTGAAGCGGAAGAAGAAGGCCCGGGACTAGGAGAAGGCCCGGGGCTAGGGGGTGCCGGTGCCCGTGCCGGGGTCCGAGCCCTGGCCGGAGGACTTCGACGGCACCGGGGTGCCGGTGGGGGCGGGGCCGCCCTTGCCGTCCTTGGTGGTCGGGAGCTGGCTGCCGTAGTCCACGGTCTGGTCCTGGGCGGGTGCCTCCAGCGGGAAGGGCTTGCCCCACTCGGACAGTTCCACCCGGCCGGCGCCGCCCGCGCGTTCCATCAGCAGCGGGTACGGGGTGCCCTCCAGGGACACCGACAGCTTGCCGCCCTTGCCGGCGTCCGCCGAGACGGGGACCGCCTTGGTGTGCCCGACGGTGGTGTAGGCGCCCTTGGTGAGCGTGCCCTGGAGGCCGAGCAGGCCGTCGAGCAGGACGTGCATGTCCGTGAACCCGCGGAACTGCTTGTAGGAGGGGTCGCCCTCGGGGACCTTCACGTACTTGTCGCCGAGCTTGCCCGCCGAGTCGGACTTCCCCCAGAAGGCGGCGCTGGCCTTCAGGTACAGCTGTTCGCCGACCCGCAGCAGCTGGAAGGTGTCCTCGGCGGACTTGACCTCGCCGGAGCCGCCGTCCGACTTCAGCTTCATGTCGAGGGTGAAGGTCTTGCCGCCGGTGACGAGCGTGCCCGCCAGGTGGACGGAGTTCGCGGCGGTCGCGGCGGCCTTCGCCTGGCCCTCGATCTTGTCGGCGGTGAGCTTGCCGACGCCGTTCGTGCCCTTGTCGGGGTCCTTCTTCTCCGCGCATCCCGTCCCGGCGACGGCGAGGCCCGCGCAGAGGGCACCGATGAAGGCGGCCCGGCGCAGCCGTACGGCGGGGGTGTGGGCGGTCACGGGCGGGTGCCTTCCGTCGGGGTCTGCGGCAGCAGGCAGCGTACCCGTCCGGGGACGCGGCCCCGGCGGACCCCCGGACACACCCCGGCCGGACGGCCCCACCAGGACGCCTTCCGCCGCCACGGGCTAGCCTGAGGCACGGCACGACTGTTGATGGACGCTCTAGGAGGCGCACGGATGGCTGCAGGCGCCCCGCGGATCTTCGTGTCGCATCTGTCGGGTGTGCCCGTCTTCGACCCCAATGGCGACCAGGTCGGCCGCGTCCGCGACCTCGTGGCGATGCTGCGGGTGGGCGGCCGCCCGCCGCGGCTGCTGGGCCTGGTGGTCGAGGTCGTCAGCCGGCGCCGCATCTTCCTTCCGATGACCCGGGTGACGGGCGTGGAGTCCGGCCAGGTCATCACCACCGGCGTCGTCAACATGCGGCGCTTCGAGCAGCGCCCCACCGAGCGGCTGGTCCTCGGCGAACTGCTGGACCGGCGGGTGCGCCTGGTGGACGGCGGCGAGGAGGTCACCGTCCTGGACGTGGCCATCCAGCAGCTGCCGGCCCGCCGGGACTGGGAGATCGACCGGATCTTCGTGCGCAAGGGCAAGGGCGGTGCGCTGCGCCGCCGCGGGGAGACGCTGACCGTGGAGTGGTCGGCGGTCACCGGTTTCTCCCTGGAGGAGGAGGGCCAGGGCGCCGAGAGCCTGGTCGCGACCTTCGAGCAGATGCGCCCGGCGGACCTGGCGAACGTCCTGCACCACCTGACGCCGAAGCGGCGCGCCGAGGTGGCCAACGCCCTCGACGACGACCGGCTCGCGGACGTCCTGGAGGAGCTGCCCGAGGACGACCAGGTGGAGATCCTCGGGAAGCTGAAGGAGGAGCGCGCCGCCGACGTCCTGGAGGCGATGGACCCGGACGACGCGGCCGACCTGCTCTCCGAGCTGCCGGAGGAGGAGAAGGAGCGGCTGCTGACGCTGATGCAGCCGGACGACGCGGCGGACGTGCGGCGCCTGCTGTCGTACGAGGAGAACACCGCGGGCGGTCTGATGACCACCGAGCCGATCGTGCTGCGCCCGGACGCCACCGTCGCGGACGCGCTGGCCCGCGTGCGCAAGTCGGACCTGTCGCCGGCGCTGGCCGCGCAGGTGTACGTGTGCCGGCCGCCGGACGAGACGCCGACGGGCAAGTACCTGGGGACGGTGCACTTCCAGCGGCTGCTGCGGGACCCCCCGTTCACCCTGGTCAGCTCGCTGGTGGACGCGGACCTGCCGCCGTTGCGCCCGGACGCCTCGCTGCCGGCGGTGACCAGCTACCTGGCCGCGTACAACATGGTCGCGGCGCCCGTGGTCGACGAGAGCGGCTCGCTGCTGGGCGCGGTCACCGTCGACGACGTACTGGACCACCTGCTGCCCGACGACTGGCGGGAGACGGACTTCCACTCCGAGGAGGCGCTGCGTGGGCACTGAGCGCGGGCGCGGCGATGCGGCGCGCGAGCGGCGCCGGGAGCGGCGCGAGCAGGCCCGGGAGGGGCTCACGGAGCGGCTGGAGGAGGCCGCCGAGCGGCTCCGCAACGAGCGGACGGAACGTTCCGCCGAACGGGCGAGGAGCACGGCTCCCTCGGGGGCGAGCGCGCTGACGCGGTCGCGCGTACGACTGGACCAGCCGCGCCCGGACCGCCGCAAGCTGCTGCCCGAGTACGACCCGGAGGCCTTCGGCCGGCTGTCGGAGCGGGTGGCGCGGTTCCTGGGCACGGGCCGGTTCATCGTCTGGATGACCCTGGTCATCGTGGTGTGGGTGCTGTGGAACGTCTTCGCCCCGGACCCGCTGCGCTTCGACCAGTACCCGTTCATCTTCCTGACGCTGATGCTGTCGCTGCAGGCCTCGTACGCGGCCCCGCTGATCCTGCTCGCGCAGAACCGGCAGGACGACCGGGACCGGGTCACGCACGAGCAGGACCGCAAGCAGAACGAGCGCTCCATCGCGGACACGGAGTACCTGACCCGGGAGATCGCGGCCCTGCGGATGGGCCTGGGCGAGGTCGCCACCCGCGACTGGATCCGCTCGGAGTTCCAGGACCTGATCAAGGAGATGGACGAGCGGCGGCTGTTCCCCGGCGAAAGTGACGAAGGCGACCGCTGATCGGCTTACCTGACGGCTGCTACCGAGCCGTACCATCGGGGACATGGCTACCGAGACACCCTCCGCCGCCGTGCCGGAGCAGGACGCGATCCTGGACGCGCTGGCGACGGTCAACGACCCCGAGATCCACCGGCCGATCACCGAACTCGGCATGGTCAAATCGGTGGAGATCGGCGAGGGCGGCGCCGTCGCCGTCACGGTCTACCTCACGGTGTCGGGCTGCCCCATGCGCGAGACCATCACCAAGAACGTCACCGAGGCCGTCGAGAAGGTCGCGGGCGTCACCTCCGTCGCCGTCTCCCTGGACGTGATGAGCGACGAGCAGCGCAAGGACCTGGCGGCCACCCTGCGCGGCGGCACCGCCGAGCGCGAGGTGCCCTTCGCCAAGCCGGGCTCGCTGACCCGCGTCTACGCGGTCGCCTCCGGCAAGGGCGGCGTCGGCAAGTCCTCCGTCACGGTCAACCTGGCCGCGGCGATGGCGGCCGACGGCCTGAAGGTCGGCGTGGTCGACGCGGACATCTACGGGCACAGCGTGCCCCGGATGCTCGGTGTGGACGGCAAGCCCACCCAGGTCGAGAACATGATCATGCCGCCGTCCGCGAACGGCGTGAAGGTCATCTCCATCGGCATGTTCACCCCGGGCAACGCCCCGGTGGTGTGGCGCGGCCCGATGCTGCACCGCGCGCTCCAGCAGTTCCTGGCGGACGTGTTCTGGGGCGACCTGGACGTGCTGCTGCTGGACCTGCCGCCGGGCACCGGCGACATCGCGATCTCCGTGGCGCAGCTGGTGCCGAACGCGGAGATCCTGGTCGTGACCACCCCGCAGCAGGCCGCGGCCGAGGTCGCGGAGCGGGCCGGCTCGATCGCGGTGCAGACGCACCAGAAGATCGTGGGCGTCGTCGAGAACATGTCGGGCCTGCCGTGCCCGCACTGCGACGAGATGGTGGACGTGTTCGGCTCGGGCGGCGGCCAGAAGGTCGCCGACGGCCTGACCAAGACGGTCGGCGCGACGGTGCCGGTGCTCGGCACGATCCCGATCGACGTCCGGCTGCGCGAGGGCGGCGACGACGGCAAGCCGGTCGTGCTGTCCGACCCGGACTCCCCCGCGGGCGCGGCCCTGCGCGCCATCGCCGGCAAGCTCGGCGGCCGCGCGCGCGGCCTCTCGGGCATGAGCCTGGGCATCACGCCGCGGAACAAGTTCTAGAAGGGAGGTGTGGGCATTCGTTCCGCTGGGGCGGAACGGGTGGGCACACCGGAACGGCGGCCCGCAGGGTCCGCACAGCGTGAAGGGCACCGCCGCCAGGCGGTGCCCTTTCCCGTTCCTACTCGTACGCCGCGAGGTCGATCGCCGAGAAGCCCAGCCCGTACGCGCTCATCCCGCGCCCGTACGCGCCCAGGTGCACCCCGCTCCCGGTGGAGCCGGCCAGCACCCAGCCGAACTCCGACTCGCGGTAGTGGAACGGCGTCGGCTCCCCGTCCACCGGCAGGGACAGCGTCGACCAGTCCGGCCCCGCCAGGTCGTCGGCGAGCTCCCAGGCGGCCTCGGTCTGCTGGTCGAGCCAGTCGCCCCGCCGGGTGTGGTCCATCAGCGGGGGCCAGCTGTAGGACAGCAGCCCCGAGCCGGCCAGCCAGGCCGCGGAGGAGACCGAGGTGGCCTCCAGGACGCCGGTGCCGTCGCCGCTGCGGCGCGGCGGGTTGCCGGCCACGGTGATCACCACCGCGAAGCGGTCCTTCTCCCCGGTGGCGATCTCGCCCCGGGCGGACGGCTCGTCGCCGTGGCCGGTGGAGCCGTGCTCCACGCTGCCGTCGGCGCCCGTGCCGACCTGCATGAGCCAGCGGGGGCCGGTGAAGGCCCCGTCCAGGCCGTACCAGGGGAATTCGGCGCTCAGGTAGCCCGCCGCCCCCCGGCGGGCCGCGGGGACCGGCGCGGCGGCCTCCGGGGGCTGGCCCTGGGCGGCCTGGCCGCCGGTATGTTCCGGGGGCTCGGTCTGCGCGGGCGGTGCGTCCTCGGGGGCCTCGGCAGGCTGCGCTCCTACCCGGCTGCTGCTCGTCGTCTCCATGGGCGGCCTCTCGTTCCGTGGGGTCCGGAACGGCCCTCCCCCTCGCTGCGCTGGGGTGACCCCCCTCCGCGGGCGGCCCGGGTCCGGACAGATGGAGGATAGCCATCCGACCCCGGATCGACGGGCAGGCTGCGGATCAGGTGGCGTCGGCGTCGAAGGGGGTGCGGGGCTCCTGGGCCGGTGCCGAGGGCTTCTTCAGCAGGTCCGGTCCGTTGCCGGGCGCGGGCGTGGCGGAGGGCGCCGGGGAGGCCTGGGCCGGGTCCGCCTCCCGGCCGTTGACCGCGTCGGTGACCTCGTTCAGCTCCTTGCGGAGGTCGAAGCTGCTGCGCAGCTCCTTGAGGTCCTCGTTCTCGGTCATCTGCTTGCGGATGAAGGTCTTGGGGTTCAGGTCCTCGAACTCGAAGTCCTTGAACTCGGGGCCCAGTTCGGAGCGGATGTCCTGCTTGGCGCTGTCGGAGAACGCGCGGATCTTGCGGATGAAGCCGGAGACGTCCTGGATCACCTTCGGCAGCTTGTCGGGGCCGAAGATGAGGATGGCGAGCACCGCGATGGCGGCAAGCTCGAGTGCGCTTATGTCGTTGAACACGTTGCCGCTCCTCGGCTCTCTCCACATCCGGCCCGGTCAACGGTACCCGGCGTTCCTTGCGCTCCCCTACGCCGGTGCGCGACCGTTCACGGATTCACCCGGGCGTCATCCCGTGTTCGTGTCGCGGACCCGCTGTCCGGGCGGCCCGGGCGGCGTCTCAGGAGCCGCTCGCCGAGCCGAGGACCACGTCCAGGGTGCGTTCCCGGCCGTCGCGCAGCAGGGTCAGGCCGAGGCGGTCGCCGGGGCGGTGGGCCCTGATCTTGATGATCAGCTCGTCGCCGCCGTGGACGCGTACGCCGTCCACCTTGGTGATCACGTCGCCGGGCCGGATGCCGGCGCGGGCGCCGGGCCCGTCGGCCACCACGGAGGGCTTGCCGTCCTCGCCCTTGGCGTCGACCCGGGCTCCGTCGCCCTTGTACTCCATGTCCAGGGTGACGCCGATGACCGGGTGGGTGGCGCGGCCGGTGCGGATGAGCTCCTCGGCGACCCGCTTGCCCTGGTTGACGGGGATGGCGAAGCCGAGGCCGATGCTGCCGCTCTGGCGGGTGGGGTCGTCGCCGTCCTCGCCCTTGTCGGCGCCCCGGATGGCGCTGTTGATGCCGATCACGTGGGCGCGGGAGTCGAGGAGGGGGCCGCCGGAGTTGCCGGGGTTGATGGGGGCGTCGGTCTGGAGGGCGTCGACGTAGCTGATGTCGCTGCCGTCGCGCTTGCCGCCGCCCGCGGTGATGGGGCGGCCGGTGGCGCTGATGATGCCCGAGGTGACGGTGTTGGAGAGGTCGAAGGGGGCGCCGATGGCCACCACCGGATCGCCGACGCGGACGTTCTCCGAGTTCCCGAGCGCCAGCGGACGCAGCCCCCGGACCCCGCTGACCTTCACCACGGCCAGGTCGTAGCCGGTGTCGCGGCCCACCAGCTGGGCGGTGACGCTGTCGCCGGTGCTGAAGGTGACCGTTATGTCGCGGGCGTCGGCGACGACGTGGTTGTTGGTCAGGATGTGGCCCTGCTCGTCCAGCACGAAGCCGGTTCCGGTGCCGCTGCCGCCGCCCCCGCTGACGTGCAGGGTGACCACCCCGGGCAGGGCGGTGGCCGCGATGCCCGCCACGCTGTCGGGGGCCCGGCCCTTGTTGTCGGCGGCCGCCTGCGGGAGCTCCAGACGGGTGCCGGTGCGCCGCTCGGCCAGGATGCCGAGGTAGCCGCCGACGCAGCCCGCGAGGAGGGCGATGACGGCGCCGACGACCGCCAGCTGCCACAGCGCGGGCCCGCCGCGCCCCGCCGCGCCCTGGTCGACGACCTGGAGGGGTCCGGCCGCCCAGGGGTCGTAGCGGGGCCCCGGAGCGGCTTCTGCGGCCGGGCCGGGAGCGGGCTCGGCCGGGGGCCGGCCGGGGGCCGCCTCCGGGCCCGGCTCCGGCACGGCGGCGGGCCGGCTCCACCACGTCGGAGCCGGACCGTTCTGCTGACTGTCGGACATGGGCGCTCCCCCGCGGGCCTGGCGCACCGCGGGGCGGCGCGTGTGCCGCAGATTCAACCAGGTGGCCGGGCCCTCCGGGGCCCGGGTCAGCGGGACAGGGACACCGGCTGGGCCGTCGCCGGGACCGAGGCGGACGCCGTCGGCAGCTGTCCCACCGGGATCGGGCCGGTCGTCACGCCGGGGGTCGGGACCCGGTCGCGCACGAAGGCGTCGGTCAGCGGCACCGCGGGTCCGGGCCTGGTCGCCGGCGCCTCGCCGCGGGCGTTCGGCTCGATCCCGTCCAGCGGCAGCGAGCCGCCGAGCGCGATCGCGGCCAGCGACACGGCGCCCGCCGCCACGAAGGCGAAGCGGCGTCTGGGACGTCCCACCTCGTGGATGCGGAAGCCCTCGCGCGGGGCGGCCGGGGCGGAGTACCCGAAGGCGGAGAACGGGTCGACGCCCGGAGCCGGGGGCGCGAGCGGTGCCCCCGGTCCGCCGCCCGGCCGGGCGGGCCCGGAAGGCCCCTCCGGGCCCGCTCCCGGCAGCCCCTGGAGCCGGGCCAGCAGCCCGGCCGACAGCGGTGGCGGTGCGCTCTCCACGAACAGGGTCTTCAGCCGCCGCTGCGCATCGGCCTCGGCCTTGCACTTGGCGCAGGTCGCCAGGTGCGCCAGCACCCGCTCGCGCGCGTCGTGCTCCAGCTCCCCGTCCACCAGGGCGGCGAGCCGGTCGCCCAGGTGCTGTTCGGCGGGGGAGGGACTCGCTCCGCTCACTCGGCTCCGCCCTCTCCCCCGGCGCCCGGCGCGCCCACCGCCACGCCCGCCAGCGCGCGCTGCTCGGCGCGGGCCTCGGGAGAGCGGTGCTTGAGCGCCTTGCGCAGGTGCGAGCGGCCCCGGTGGATGCGGCTGCGGACGGTGCCGAGCTTCACGCCGAGGGTGGCGGCGATCTCCTCGTAGGACAGGCCCTCGATGTCGCAGAGCACCACGGCGGCGCGGAACTCGGGTGCGAGGGTGTCCAGCGCCTGCTGCACGTCGGCGTCGAAGTGGGTGTCGTGCAGGACCTGCTGGGGGGACGGCTCGCGGCTCGGCAGCCGCTCGGCGGCGTCGTCGCCCAGCGCGTCGAAGCGGATCCGCTGCTTGCGGCGCACCATGTCCAGGAACAGGTTCGTGGTGATGCGGTGCAGCCAGCCCTCGAAGGTGCCCGGGGTGTAGGTGGACAGCGAGCGGAAGACGCGGACGAAGACCTCCTGGGTCAGGTCCTCGGCGTCGTGCTGGTTGCCCGTCAGGCGGTAGGCGAGGCGGTAGACCCGCGCGCTGTGCGTGCTGACGATCTCCTCCCATGAGGGAGGGGTCCACGCCTGGGAGCCCGCATCGGCGGCAAAGGTCGCGGTGGTCGCGGTGTGGGCGGAGTGGAAGCGGTCAGCAGTGTAGGTCACGGATTTCGGCTCACCCGCCGACCAGAAGAGACGTCTGAGGACGCCTCCACGATCCACGGGCGCAGCCGCACCTCCCCTGTCGGCTCTGGTGGTGTCCAGTGGAGCCCCTACCATAGCCACCCCTCCCGTCAGCTCTGGATAAGCATTTTTGCAGTAACTTTGCACGGGCCCCGGGGGCCGGACCGCCGATCTGCCCGCAGCCGTCCCCTCTATCCCGCCTCTCACCCTCCCAACGGCCGGTCCCATCTGCGGGTTCCCGACGTCAGCGGATACAGTCACCGTTGCGCCAACTATGGGGACAGGAGAGGGTCATTAGCGGCAACCGGCAGACGAGCTGGGCGTTCGCCGACGCGTTTGTCGCCGAGGACGAAGCCCTGCGATGGGCCCGAGACCGGTCCAGGGAAGCGGGCCTGCGGTCCGTGTCCCCCGGCACCGGGGCCGCGCTGCGCCTGCTCGCCGCGACCGCGGACGCCAAGGCCGTGGCCGAGATCGGCACCGGGACCGGCGTCTCGGGGATCCACCTGCTGCACGGGATGCGGCCGGACGGGGTCCTGACCACGGTGGACCCCGAACCCGACCGGCAGGCCTTCGCCCGCCAGGCCTTCCGCGCGGCCGGCTTCGCGGGCAACCGCGCGCGGTTCATCCCGGGGCGGGCGCTGGACGTGCTGCCGCGGCTCGCCGACGGCGGGTACGACCTGGTCTTCTGCGACGGCGACCCGGCCGAGTCCCTCGACTACCTCGCGGAATCGTTGCGGCTGCTGAGGCCCGGGGGGCTGGTGTGCTTCGAGGGGGTCTTCGCCGACGGGCGCACGGTCGACTCCGCCGCGCAGCCGGTGGAGGTGATCCGGGTGCGGGAGCTGTTGCGCAGCGTGCGGGAGAGTCCGGCGCTGGAAGCCGCGCTGCTCCCGGTGGGGGACGGGTTGCTCTGCGCCGTTCGGCGCTGACGGCGCCGCCGCCCCGGCCGGGCGGGATCGGGCGCCGCCGCGCGGAGCCGCTCCCCGCCCCGCCCTTCCACCGTTCCCGGGGGCTGCGCCCCTGACCCCGCGCCTCGAACGCCGGCGGTGCCGACAGGAAAAAACCCCGCCCCCGCCGCAGGGCGGCGGGGGCGGGGCAAGATCAAGTGGCCGAGGCTCAGCCGACGACCTTCTTCAGGGCGTCACCCAGGGCGTCCGCCTCGTCCGGCGTCAGCTCGACAACGAGCCGACCGCCGCCTTCGAGCGGTACGCGCATGACGATGCCTCGCCCCTCCTTGGTGACCTCGAGCGGGCCGTCGCCCGTCCGCGGCTTCATGGCCGCCATGCTCGTTCCCCTTCCTGAAACCAGCTCATCGTCAGCCGACGGCCCCGTTCAGGCGCCTAGTACCCGGCATCGAACACATTGCTTCCCGGCCATTATCCCGCATGTCAGGACCCGATGACCAACATCGGAAGGGAACGCTTGCGCAACGCGCTCGGCCAAAACCACTCATTTCGGGGATCGAGCTGCGATACTTCGCCGCCGCCCCCGGGGGTGGGGCTCCGCTTTGTTTGACGCACATCACATGCCCGCCCCCCGTCCCGTCCGCCATGCTGGCCCTTGCACCGGCCGGTACCGGCCGGTAGCCAAGCCCGCGACGAAGGGGGACCCCCGCCATGGCCGACAGCGTGCTCTACGAAGTGACCGACGGACTCGCGACCGTCACGATCAACCGGCCCGACGCGATGAACGCCATGAACACGGAGGCCAAGGTCGCCCTGCGCGACGCGGTCCTGGCGGCGGCCGCCGACTCCGCCGTACGGGCGGTCCTGCTCACCGCTGCCGGGGACCGGGCCTTCTGCGTGGGCCAGGACCTCAAGGAGCACATCGGCAACCTCGCCGCGGACCGCGAGAACGGCTCGACGCTCACGATGAGCACGGTCTCCGAGCACTACAACCCGATCGTGCGGGCCCTGACGGAGATGCCCAAGCCCGTCGTGGCCGCCGTCAACGGCGTCGCCGCCGGCGCCGGCTTCGGGTTCGCGCTCGCGGCGGACTTCCGCGTCGTCGCCGAGACCGCGTCCTTCAACACCTCCTTCGCCGGCGTCGCGCTGACCGCCGACTCCGGGGTGTCCTGGACCCTGCCCCGCCTGATCGGCGCCTCGCGCGCCTCCGACCTGCTGCTGTTCCCCCGCTCGATCAAGGCGCAGGAGGCGTACGAGCTGGGCATCGTCAACCGCCTGGTGCCCGCGGAGTCGCTGCGCGCGGAGGCCGAGAAGGTGGCCCGCACCCTCGCCTCCGGCCCGACGGTGGCCTACGCGGCCGTCAAGGAGTCCCTGGCGTACGGGGCCTCGCACTCCCTCGCCGAGGCGCTGGAGCGCGAGGACGTGCTCCAGACCCGCGCGGGGGCCTCCGAGGACCACTCCATCGCCGTGCAGGCCTTCCTCGCGAAGCAGCCGCCGGAGTACCTGGGCCGCTGACGCCTCACCCCTCGCGGGAGACGCAGCCCGCGAGGTGGTCGTTGACCAGGCCGCACGCCTGCATCAGGGCGTAGGCCGTGGTCGGCCCGACGAAGCGGATGCCCGCCTTCTTCAGGGCCTTGGCCAGGGCCGTGGACTCCGGGGTCACCGCCGGCACGTCGGCGGTGCTCCTCGGGGCCCGGCCCGGCTTCTCGGGGGCGTGGGACCAGATCAGCCCGTCCAGCTCCCCCGCCTCCCAGCCGGCCAGCACCTTCGCGTTGGCGAGGGTGGCCTCGATCTTGGCCCGGTTGCGGATGATCCCCTCGTCGCCCATGAGCCGCTCGGCGTCGGCCGGGCCGAACTCCGCGACCGCCGCGATCTCGAAGTCCGCGAAGGCCTTCCGGAAGCCCTCGCGGCGGCGCAGGATCGTGATCCACGACAGCCCGGACTGGAAGGCCTCCAGGCACAGCCGCTCGTAGAGGGCGTCGTCGCCGTGGACGGGCTTGCCCCATTCGGTGTCGTGGTAGGCGACGTAGTCCTCCGTGGACAGCCCCCAGGGACAGCGCAGCCCGCCGTCCGGGCCCGCCACCAGCCCCGTGCCGCTCACCGCTCGTCCTTCGTGAGGTCGACGGCCCGGTCCGCCGGGGCCTGGGCGCGCGCGGCCGTCAGCTCAGCGATCCGCGCGTCCCGCTCGGCCAGCTCGGCCGCGAGCCGGTCCAGTACGTCGTCCACCTCGGACATCCGGTAGCCGCGCGGGGCGACCGGCAGCCGCAGCGCGTCGATGTCCGCCCCGACCACCGGCCGGCTCTCCGGCAGCGCGTCGGCCACCCGGTCCGGCTCGGCCTCGGGCAGTACCGCCTCGGCGCCGCCGCCGACCACCGCGAGGGTGACCGCGGCCACGACCACGACCAGCGCGATCAGCAAGAACCAGAACACGATCAACTCCCCTGAGAGACTCCTGCCCTCAGGTTAAGGTCGCAGACGAGGCGCGAGGGTCGCCGAAGGAGGAAAGAGCAGGATGCTGCGACTGGGCAGGCGCGAGTTCGACACCCACGAGCCGGTGATCATGGCCATCGTGAACCGCACCCCGGACTCCTTCTACGACCAGGGCGCCACCTTCCGCGACGAGCCGGCCCTCGACCGGGTGGAGCAGGCCGTGGCCGAGGGCGCGGCGATCATCGACATCGGCGGGGTCAAGGCGGGCCCCGGCGAGCACGTGGACGCGGTGGAGGAGGCCCGGCGCACGGTCGGCTTCGTCGCCGAGGTGCGCCGCCGCCACCCGGACGTGGTGATCAGCGTGGACACCTGGCGGCACGAGGTCGGCGAGGCGGTCTGCGAGGCCGGGGCGGACGTGCTGAACGACGCGTGGGGCGGGGTGGACCCGAAGCTGGCGGAGGTCGCCGCGCGCTACGGTGCGGGCATCGTCTGCACCCATGCGGGCGGGGTCGAGCCGCGCACGCGGCCGCACCGGACCTCGTACGAGGACGTGGTGGAGGACATCCTGCGCGTCACCGTCGGCCTCGCGGAGCGGGCCGCGGCCCTCGGGGTGCCCCGGGAGTCGATCATGATCGATCCGGGCCACGACTTCGGGAAGAACACCCGGCATTCACTGGAGGCCACCCGCCGGCTCGCGGAGATGACCGAAACCGGTTGGCCGGTGCTGGTCTCCCTGTCCAACAAGGACTTCGTCGGCGAGACCCTCGACAAGCCGGTCAAGGAGCGCCTGCTGGGCACCCTGGCCACCACGGCCGTCTCGGCCTGGCTCGGCGCGCAGGTCTACCGCGTCCACGAGGTCGCGGAGACGAAGCAGGTCCTCGACATGGTCCGCTCGATCCAGGGGCACCGGCCGCCGGCCGTCGCCCGCCGCGGCCTGGCCTGAGGCCCGGCGGGCCGGCCGCGCCGCCGGAGCGGCGCGGCCGGAGCCGCTACTTGCCGACTTCCTTCGTCACCAGCGCGATCGCCTCGTCCACGTCGTCCGTGACGTGGAACAGGTAGAGGTCCTTCTCCGAGGCCTTGCCCTGGGCGATGACCGTGTCGCGCAGCCAGTCGATCAGGCCGCCCCAGTACTCCGTGCCGAAGAGCACGATGGGGAACCTGGTGATCTTCTGCGTCTGGACCAGGGTCAGCGCCTCGAACATCTCGTCCAGGGTGCCGAGCCCGCCCGGCAGCACCACGAAGCCCTGGCTGTACTTCACGAACATCGTCTTGCGGACGAAGAAGTACCGGAAGTTCAGCCCGAGGTCGACGTGCTGGTTGAGCCCCTGTTCGAAGGGGAGCTCGATGCCCAGGCCGACGGAGATGCCGTTCGCCTCGCGGGCGCCCTTGTTGGCCGCCTCCATCGCGCCCGGACCGCCGCCGGTGATCACCGCGAACCCGGCCTCGACGAGTGCGCTGCCGATCCGTACGCCCGCCTCGTACTCCGGCGAGTCCACCGGAGTACGGGCCGAGCCGAACACGCTGATCGCGGGCGGCAGCTCCGCCAGGGTGCCGAAGCCCTCGATGAACTCCGACTGGATGCGCAGGACCCGCCACGGGTCGGTGTGCACCCACTCGGAGGGCCCGGCCGAGTCCAGCAGCCGCTGGTCCGTCGTACTGCCGGCCTGCACCTGGCCCCGCCTGCGCAGCACCGGCCCGAGCTGCTGCTCCTCGGGCCGACGGCGGGCCGAACCTTCAGGGTTGCCCATGATGTGCTCCCTCCTGCTGATCGTTGGATCAGGTTAGGCGCACAAAAGTGACGGGAGGGGGAATTCAGGAGGTCAGCCAGGCGCGGAGTCGTTCCTCGCAGTGCAGGATGGCCTTCGTCTCGACCCGCTCGTCGACCTTGTGGGCCAGCAGCGCGTCGCCCGGACCGTAGTTGACGGCCGGTACGCCGAGCGCGCTGAAGCGGGAGACGTCCGTCCAGCCGAACTTGGGCATGGGCCGCCCGCCGACCGCCTCCATGAAGGCCGCGGCGGCCGGGTGGGACAGGCCCGGCAGGGCGCCGCCGGAGGAGTCGTCGATCACGAACTCGGCGATGTCGCAGTCCGCGAAGACCTCCCGGACGTGGGCCAGCGCGTCGGCCTCGCTGCGGTCGGGGGCGTAGCGGAAGTTCACGGTGACCGTGCAGGCGTCCGGGATCACGTTGTTGGCGACGCCGCCCTCGATGCGGACCGCGTTGAGGCCCTCGTGGTACTCCAGGCCGTCGATGACCGGCTTGCGGGGCTCGTACGCGGCCAGCTTCGCCAGGATCGGGCCGGCGGCGTGGATGGCGTTGGAGCCCATCCAGCTGCGCGCGGAGTGGGCCCGCTCGCCCTCGGTGCGCAGCAGCACCCGCAGGGTGCCCTGGCAGCCACCCTCGACCTCGGCGTTGGAGGGTTCCAGCAGGACGGCGAAGTCGCCCGCCAGCCAGTCGGGGTGGGCGTCGGCGACCTTGCCGAGGCCGTTGAGGTCGGCGGCCACCTCCTCCTGGTCGTAGAAGACGAAGGTGAGGTCGCGGTTGGGCTCGGGGACGGTCGCCGCGATCCTCAGCTGTACGGCGACCCCGGACTTCATGTCCGTCGTGCCGCAGCCCCACAGGACGTCGTTCTCGTCCAGGCGGGACGGGACGTTGTCGGCGATCGGCACGGTGTCGAGGTGCCCGGCGAGTACGACGCGCTCGGCGCGGCCGAGGTCCGTCCGGGCCACGACGTTGTTGCCGAGGCGGTCGACGGTGAGGTGCGGGAGGGCGCGCAGCGCGTCTTCCACGAGGTCGGCGAGGACCTTCTCGTCGCCGCTCACGGAAGGGATGTCGACGAGCCGGGCGGTCAGCTCGGCAGCGTCCAGGGTGAGGTCCAGCTCGGATTCGGACATGGAACTGACCCTAACGCCCCGGGATGGGCGGGAAGCGGGAGCGTCCGCCCGGTGGACGGTTTATCGGCCTCAAGTACGGTGGGCCGCGTGTCCGAGACCGATCGCTCCCGCCCCCGCCGCCGCCGGCCGTTCCGCAAGGCCGTGGGCCTGGTCGTCCTGCTCGGGGTGATCGGGTACTTCGTCGTCCAGCGGGAATCCAACAACGGCGCCTCCTTCTGCACGGCTTCGGCGACCGGGACGGGTTCCGCGGGCGCGGGGACCGTCCAGACGTACGAGATGACGCCGGAGCAGGCGGCGAACGCGGCGACGATAGCCGCCGTCGGGATCTCCAAGGGGCTGCCGGACCGGGCGGTGACCATCGCGCTGGCGACGGCGATGCAGGAGTCGGCGCTGCGCAACCTCGACCACGGGGACCGCGATTCGCTGGGCCTGTTCCAGCAGCGGCCCTCGCAGGGCTGGGGGACGCCGGAGCAGATCATGGACCCGGTGTACTCGGCGGGGATCTTCTACGACCGGCTGGCGGAGATCAAGGGCTACACCCGGCTGCCGCTGACGGTGGCCGCGCAGAAGGTGCAGCTCAGCGGTTTCCCGCAGGCGTACGCGAAGCACGAGCCGGACGCGACGGTCCTGACGGCCGCCTTCGGCGAGAACGGCACGCCGGCCTCCCTGGCCTGCTCCGGCCCGGCGCCCTCGGCGGGCGATCCGGAGAAGGTGCGGGCGGAGCTGGCGCGGGCCTTCGGGGCGCCGGCCCGGGAGGCGCTGGGCGCGGGCCGGGCGGGTGCTCCGGCGGGACGGCCGGCGGCGGGCGGGTCCGTGCCGGAGCCGGAGGTCGGGCTGCGGCTGAAGGAGGGCGGCGGCCCGGCCGAGGCGCGGCGCGGGCGGGCGATGGCCCACTGGGCGGTGGCCCGGTCGAAGGAGCTGGGGATCGCCCGGGTGTCGTACGACGGCTCCTCCTGGGCGGCCGGCCGGGACGGCGGCGCGTGGCAGGGCAAGAGCGGCGGCAGCGGCCGCAAGGCGGGTGCCGGGGATCCGCACGACGCGGCTCCGGGCGAGGTCCGGATCTTCGTGTCCCGCGGCCACGCCCGCTGAACCCCGTCGCCCGCCGGTCGGTGCGGGCCCGCCCGCTGCGGGCCCCCTCGGCGCGGGCCCGGCGGCGGCCCGGACCGCGTACGCCCCCGGCGCGCGGGCGGGGCGGCCGTGATGCCGCGGTGGCACGGTCACGCGTACGCCCCGTCACCCGGGAGGGGTGTCCACGCGTTCGGGCCGTACACCCGGAAGGCGGACAGAACCGCAGGTCAGTGCGGGTCCGATGAGCTTGTCACGGAAGCCGATTAAACGATGCGTTACTGATCCTTTACCCGGCGGGTCCGCAACTCCCCCCACCCCGGGAGCGGTTGTACACGGCGTACTCAGCCGCTACCGCTTAGGAGCATCATGTCCCTCCCCCTGACCCGTCGGATCGCCCGCGCCGCGCTTCTCCTCGCAGCCGGTACCGCTCCCGTGGTCGGTGCGGCAGGCGCCGCCAGCGCGGCCGACGCCGTGGGCCTGGAGTCCCTGCCGATGCTGAACACGCTCACCGCCCCGGACACGGCTGCGGCCACCGACGCCGCGCACACCGCCACCGAGGCCCTCCCGGCCGCCGCCCCCGTCGCCGGTCCCGCCTCGGAGGTCGTCGGCGGCGCCGGCGGCGCGGGCCAGACCCTGGGCGGCCTGCCGGTCGCCGGGCAGGCCCTGGGCGGGGGCCTGCCGGGCGGCGGCCTTCCCGGCGGCGGCCTGCCGGGCGGCCTGCTGGGCTGATCCCGCCCGCACGCCTGAACGCCCGAGGGGGCCGGGAGCCGATGCTCCCGGCCCCCTCGGGCCGTTCCAGGCGGGCCGTGCGTCAGCCGAGGCGCTTGACCGCGGCGGCGACGCGCTCGTCGGTGGCCGTGAAGGCCACCCGGACGAAGTTCGCGCCCGCCACCCCGTAGAAGTCGCCCGGCGCGACCAGGATGCCGAGCTCGGCGAGGTGCGCGACGGTGTCCCAGCACGGCTCGTCGCGGGTCGCCCACAGGTAGAGGCTGGCCTCGCTGTGCTCGATGCGGAAGCCGTGCGCCTCCAGGGCCGTGCGCAGCGCCTCGCGGCGGGCGGCGTAGCGGCCGCGCTGCTCCTCGACGTGGGCGTCGTCGCCGAGGGCCGCCACCGTGGCCGCCTGCACCGGGGCGGGGGTCATCATGCCGCCGTGCTTGCGGATCTCCAGCAGCTCGCCGAGGACGGCCGCGTCACCGGCGATGAACGCGGCCCGGTATCCGGCCAGGTTGGAGCGCTTGGAGAGCGAGTGGACGGCCACGAGTCCCTCGTACGAGCCGCCGCACACGTCGTCGTGGAGCACGGAGACGGGCTCGGCCTCCCAGCCCAGCTCCAGGTAGCACTCGTCGCTGAAGACCAGGATGCCGTGCTCGCGCGCCCAGGCGACGATCCGGACGAGGTCCTCCTTCGGGATGACCTTCCCGGTGGGGTTCGACGGGGAGTTGAGCCACAGCAGCTTCACGCCCGCCGGGTCCAGCTCCATCGGGTCGTCGTAGACGACGGCCTCCGCGCCGCACAGCCGGGCGCCGACCTCGTACGTCGGGTACGCGAGCCGCGGGTAGGCGACCTTGTCGCCGGCGCCGAGGCCCAGCTGGGTCGGCAGCCAGGCCACCAGCTCCTTGGAGCCGACCACCGGCAGCACGTTGCGGTGTCCGGCGGCGCTCGCGCCGAGACGGCCCCGCACCCAGCCGGTGATCGCGTCGCGCAGCGCGGGCGTCCCCCACACGGTGGGGTAGCCCGGGGAGTCGGCGGCGGCGACCAGGGCGCGCTGGATCAGGTCCGGCACCGGGTCGACGGGGGTGCCGACGGACAGGTCGACGATGCCGTCAGCGTGGGCCGCCGCCGTGGCCTTGTACGGCTCCAGCTTGTCCCAGGGAAAGGCGGGAAGACGGTCGGATACTGCGGCCACGGTGCTCTCTGCTCTCTGTCAGGTGCGGGGGCTGGGTCGTACCGGGAAACGGCTCGGTCCCGCGCGGCAGCAGTGCCGTACGGGACCGAGGGACGCATCTGCCGTGAACGGTCAGTGCTCGCCGGGGTTGATGTCGGCGGGCAGCGCCGCGACGAAGGGGTGGTCGCGCTCGATCAGGCCGAGCTTGGAGGCACCACCGGGCGAACCGAGCTCGTCGAAGAACTCGACGTTCGCCTTGTAGTAGTCCTTCCACTCCTCCGGGGTGTCGTCCTCGTAGAAGATGGCCTCGACGGGGCAGACCGGCTCACAGGCGCCGCAGTCGACGCACTCGTCCGGGTGGATGTACAAGGACCGCTGGCCCTCGTAGATGCAGTCGACGGGGCACTCTTCGATGCAGGCCTTGTCCTTGACGTCGACACAAGGCTCCGCGATGACGTAGGTCACGCTCTCGTTCCTCCTCGGTAGGGCTGTCCATTCGCGCGGGAGCGCGGCGTCGTCGATGCCCGCACCTAGTATCTCCGTTCCCGGGCACGATCCGAACAGGAGGGGCGGACAGAGCTGTGGAAATCACTGCCGGTGGGCTGCTGGAGATCCGTATTACCCCGGCTGACGTGGGTAAACGAGTCTCTGTACGACGGGTGGAGGACGGCGGGAGCGGCGCTCCGGTGTTCGCGGACGCGGTCGGGGTTCTCACATCCTGGACCCGGGGTGTGCTGACGATCACACGCAAGGACGGCGTGTCCGTCCACATCCCGGAATCGTCGCTGGTCGCGGGCAAGGTCGTGCCCCCCGCACCGGCCCGCCGCAGGGGTCCGGCGGCCTCCTTCGAGGAGCTGGCGCGGGTCACGTCGCGGGCCTGGCAGCCGCTGGAGAGCGAGCCGCTCGGCGGGTGGACGCTGCGCGCCTCCGCCGGGTTCACCCGGCGCGCCAACTCCGTGCTCCCGCTCGGCGATCCGGGCATACCCCTGGACGAAGCACTCGCGCGGGTGACCTCCTGGTACGCGGAGCGGGACCTCCCGGCGTACGTGCAGGCCGCCACGGGCGCCGCCGGGACGCAGGAGCTGCTCTGCGCGGAGCTGGAGCGGCGCGGCTGGGTCAACGAGGTGTCGGCGGAGGTGCGCGTCGGGGCGCTGGCCCCGGTGGGCGACCGGGACGCGGACGTGGCGGCGGTACGCCTGACCCGCGAGCCGGACGAGCCGTGGCTCGCCCGCTACGGGAAGGTCCGGGACCCGGAGCTCGCCCGGCGGATGCTGGTGGAGGGCCCGTCGGTGTGGTTCGCCTCCCTGGACGGCGGCCGGGCGATCGGGCGCTGCGTGGTGGACGGCCGGTGGGCCGGCTTCGCGGCCGTGACCGTCGCCCCGGAGGACCGGCGGCGGGGGCTGGCGACGGCGGTGATGACGGCGCTGGCCCGGCGGGCGCTGGAGGAGGGCGCGTCGGCGGCCTGGCTCCAGGTGGAGACGGACAACCCGGCGGCGCGGGCCCTGTACGACGGCATGGGCTTCGCCGCGCACCACGCCTACCACCACTTCCGGGCGGCGCGGTGAGCACGCGGGAGCAGTTCGCGGCGGAGGCCCGCGCGGAGCGGCCCGATCTGGCCCGGCTGTGCCTGCTGCTGGCCGCGGAGGCGGATCCGGAGCTGGACGAACGGGCCATGGACCGGGCCGAGATCGAGCTGGACCGGCTCGCGGGGATGCTGCCGTACGGGCTGCGGGACCCGCGTGCGTGGGCCTCGGCGGTGACGGAGCTGCTGGGGGGCCGGCTGGGCTTCCACGGCACCCCGAACGACTACGACCGGCTGTCGTCCTCCCTCCTGCACGAGGTGCTGATGCGGCGGCGGGGCCTGCCGATCCTCCTCTCGGTGGTGTGGCTGGAGGTGGCCCGGCGGGCGGGCGCGCCGGTGTACGGGCTGGGGCTGCCGGGGCACTTCGTGGTGGGCTTCGGGGACCCGGAGGACTCGGTGGTGGTGGACCCCTTCGCCGGCGGCGCCTCGCTGGGCGCGGGCCCGGCGGAACTGGCGGCCTCCCCCAAGACCCCGGCCCGCACCCTGGACATCGTGCTGCGGATCCTGAACAACATCCGCGCCTGGGCCTCCTCCCGCCCGGAGCACTCGGCGGTCGCCCTGTGGGCCCTGGACCTGTCCCTGCTCCTGCCCTCCCACCCGGCGGCGCTGCGCTACGAACGGGCCCGGCTGCTGGTGGAACGGGGCGCGTTCCGGGAGGGCGCGGCGGAACTGGAGGGGTACGCGGAGGTCATGGACGCGGTGGACAAGGACGAGGCGGCGCGCATCCGCGGCGAGGCCGTGGCGGCTCGCGCCCTCCTGAACTGACCCCCCTTCTGCGCCTGCCTCCGGCCGTCGGACCGGGGGCGGGGCCGGGTGGGGTGGCCGGTGCCGGTGGTCGGGTGCGGGTGGTGTGCCGCTGCGCGGAGGGGGTCCCCTACCCGCCCTTCCACCGTTCCCAGGGGCTCCGCCCCTGACCCCGTACGGCGCCACCGCGCCCGCGCCTCAAACGCCGGCGGGGCTGAATCAGCCCCGGCCTACAGCCACCCCTTCTCGCGGGCCACGCGAACGGCTTCGGTGCGGTTGCGCGCCGCCAGTTTCTGGATGGCCGTCGACAGGTAGTTGCGGACCGTGCCCGGGGAGAGGTTCAGGCGGGCCGCCAGTTCGGCGTTGGTCGCGCCGAACTCGGCCGCCCGCAGGACCTCCCGCTCGCGGTCCGTCAGGGGGTTCGCGCCCTCCGCCAGGGCCGCCGCCGCGAGGGTGGGGTCGATGACGCGCTCCCCCGCCAGGACCCTGCGCACCGCGTCGGCGAGCTGGGCCGCGGGGGCGTCCTTGACCAGGAAGGCCGAGGCGCCCGCCTCCATCGCGCCGCGGAGGTAGCCGGGGCGGCCGAAGGTGGTCAGGACCACGATCTTGACGGCGGGCAGGGCGGCCCGCAGCTGCGCGGCGGCCTCGATGCCCGTCATGCCCGGCATCTCGATGTCGAGGAGGGCCACGTTCACGTCGTGGGAGCGGGCCGCCCCGACCACCTCGTCGCCGCGGGCGACCTGGGCCAGGACCTCGATGTCGGGCTCCAGGCCGAGGAGGGCCGCGAGGGCCTCCCGGACCATCGACTGGTCCTCGGCCAGGAGGATCCGGATGGGGGCGGTGCCGGCTTCGCTCATGACCCGGATCCTAGGGGGACCCGCGCCACCAGGCGGAAGCCGGACTTGCCCGCCGGACCGGCCGACAGGGTGCCGCCGACCGCCTCCAGGCGTTCCGTCAGGCCGGTCAGGCCGTTGCCGGGGACGGCGGGGCCGCCGCCGGTGCCGTCGTCGGTCACCGTCAGTTCGACGACCGGGCCGGCGAGGGTCTGGCGGGTGGCCAGGGTGACCGTGCAGCGCCGGGCCCCGCTGTGCCGGACCACGTTCGTGACGGCCTCGCGCAGCGACCAGGCCAGTGCGGACTCCGTCTCCTCCGGGAGCGCGGTGTCCTCGGGGCCCGCCGGGAGGTCGGCCGCCACGCCCGCCGCGGCCAGCGCCGTACGGGCGCCCGCGAGTTCGCCGGGCAGGGTCGGCCGCCGGTAGCCGCTGACGGCCTCCCGTACGTCGACCAGCGCCTGCCGGCTGACCCGCTCGATGTCCGCCACCTGCTGGGCGGCCCGCTCGGGGTGCTCGGGCAGCATCCGGCCCGCCAGCTCGCTCTTGAGCGTGATCAGCGACAGCGAGTGGCCCAGCAGGTCGTGCAGGTCGCGGGCCATCCGCAGGCGCTCCTCGTTGGCGGCGAGCTCGGCCACCGTGGCCCGGGCCTGGCGCAGCTCCATCGTGGTGCGGATCATCGCCCGGACGCCGACCATCGCGAACCCGCCCATCAGCGCCGGGATCAGCAGCCCGGCCAGGTACTCGGTGCCGCCCGGGACCGCGAGGGCCACCGCCGTCAGCAGCGCGGTCGCGCCCGGGACGGTCCAGCGGGACACCTCGCCGGGGAGGGCGGCGCCGGAGGAGATGGAGACGTACACGAAGAGCACCAGCCATTCGCGGCCCAGGGTCAGCGACAGCACGGTGGCCTGTGCGGCGAGCACCGCCAGGGAGACCAGCACCCTGGGCACGGGCATCATCCTGACGGTGCGGAAGACCAGCACCAGGTACCAGCAGGTGAAGGCCAGCAGGCCCAGGCCGCCGAGCAGCCGGGCCCCGGTGCTGTGTCCGCCGTTGACCAGGTCGGTGACGGGGGCGCTGAGGTAGAAGAGCCAGATGCCGATCCACAGGCTCTTCACCACCTTGTGGGTGGTGGTCTCCGGTGGCTGGCCGATCCGGTGCGGACCGTCGGTTCCCTGCGTCAGCGCCACTGCCTCAGGCCTTCAGTGAGTCCTTGCGGTACAGCCAGGCGGCCGCACCGGTGAACAGTACGAAGTACACGGCGAGGATCGCCACGTCCTTGGCGTGCGGGGCGCCGCCGAGCTCGATGGCCTGGCCGAGGCCGGCGTACGCGCGGGTCGGCAGCCACTCGCAGATGTCGCGGAGCCACTGGGGGAAGTTCGCGGTGGGCATCCACAGGCCGCCGAGGATGGAGAGGCCGAAGTAGAACAGCATGGTGATGGGGCGGACGTTGTCCCCGCTGGCGAGGTAGCCGATGGCCACGCCGAGGGCGGCGAAGACGAGGCTGCCGGCCCAGATCGCGCCGGTGAGGGCGAACCACTGCCAGGCGTCGAAGCGCACGCCCTTGGCTCCGGCGGCGACGGCGAAGACGACCAGGATGGAGGGCAGGGACAGCACTCCGGCGCTGGCGGTCTTGGCGAGGACGTAGCCGTGTCCGGGCAGGGCGGTCAGCCGCAGCTGGCGCACCCAGCCCTTCTCGCGCTCCTTGGCGATGCGCTCGCTGTTGCCCATCAGCACGGCGGTCAGGGCGCCGAAGGAGGCCATGGCGACCATGTAGAAGGCGGGCATGGTCAGTTCGGTGCCCATGACCTTGGTGGTGCCGTCCAGGGTGCCGCCGAGCATCAGGAAGAGCGCGGCCGGGTACATGACGGTGAAGAACAGGTACTTCTTGTTGCGCAGGGCGCGGGAGATCTCCAGCTTGACCAGCCGCAGGGTGCCGGTGTTGACGGTGCTCGTCATCGGGTGGCCTCCTCGGCCTCGGTGAGGGCGATGAAGGCCTGTTCCAGGCCGAGGCCGGCGACCTCCAGGTTGCGGGGGTAGAGCCCGAGCGCGTACACGGCCTGCACGGTGGCGTCGGCGTCGCGCGACTGGAGGCGCACGGAGCGGCCGGTGAGGTCGAAGGCGGTCAGGCCGGGCAGTGCGCGCAGGGCCTGCTCGTCGACGGGGCCGTCGAGGTCGAAGGCGACCTTGCGGGCGCCGGCCTTGGCCTTGATCTCGGCGGCGGTGCCGTCGGCGAGCAGCCGTCCCTTGTTGAGGACGAGGACGCGGTCGGCGATCGCGTCCGCCTCCTCCAGGTAGTGGGTGGCGAACAGGACCGTGCGGCCCTGGGCGGCCTGTTCCCGCATGGTGGCCCAGAAGGCCTGGCGGGAGGTGACGTCCATGCCGGTGGTGGGCTCGTCGAGGACGATCAGGTCGTTCCGGCCGGCGGTGGCGAGGGCGAAGCGCACGCGCTGTTCCTGGCCGCCGGAGAGCTTGTTGACGAGCCGGCCGGCGATCTCCTCGACGCCGGCCCGGCTGAGCACCTCGTCGACCGGGTACGGGCGCGGGTGCAGGGCGCAGCCGAGGGTGACGAGTTCGCGTACGGTCACGTCCTCCATCAGGCCCCCGCTCTGGAGCATGGCGCCGACCCGGCCGGCGGCGATGGCCTCGCGGGGGGTGGTGCCGAAGAGGCTGACGGTGCCGGAGTCGGCGGGGCGCAGGCCGAGGAGGAGGTCGAGGGTGGAGGACTTGCCGGCGCCGTTGGGGCCGAGGAGCGCGACGGTCTCGCCCGGGTGGAGTGCGAGGGAGAGGCCGTCGACGGCCCGGACCTTGCCGTAGCTCTTGGTCACGTTCCGGAAGGACACCACGGTGCCGGTGTCGCCGGATCCGCCCGCGGGGCCCGGGGCGGCGGGGTGTGCCGCTGTCGTCGTCGTCATGCATCGAGGTTCGCCCGTACGGGGGTGCGGGCGGCAGTGTCGCGGGTCGTGACTCCCGTATGACGGATGTCATGCGGGGGACGTGACAGCCCTGGTGGCGGGGGTGCCGGGGATGCGGCGAAGCCCCTTCCCGGGGCTCGGGGAGGGGCTTCGCGGGGGTGGTGCGGGCCGTCAGTTGGCGTTGGTGTCGATCGTGACGGTCCGTTCGGCGGCGGTCTTGCCGATGAGGGCCTTGCCGAGGGCGCCCGCGACGTCCTGCGGGGTGACGGGGGTCTTGGCGCCGGTGCCCCGGGTGATCAGGACCCCGTCGAAGGCGTTCCCGTAGGTGGCCTTCAGGGCGTCGAGGTCGTACTTCTCGACGAGGCGTCCGTCCACGGCCGTCATGCTGAGGATCTTCGGCAGGGACTTGGGGCCGAAGGGGATGGACTTGGTGCCCGCCTTGACCGTCGCCACGCCGGACATCGCGGGCTCCGCGAACTCCTTCATGGCGCGGTCCAGTTCCTGCTGGGTGACGGTGGGCTCCCGCTTGGTGACGGGGAGCTGGACGGTCGGGCCCTTGCCGTTGGCGACGAGCTCGCGGAAGGCCTTGGTGACCTTGTCCACGGAGGCGTCGACGTCGAGGCCCTCGCCGGCCTTGCCGGGTACGGCGACGGCCTTGCCGGTGTCGAACTTGATGGTGCTCTCGGAGGCCGAGCCGGCGGCGCCGGCCAGCTCCTGGAGGGAGACCCGCAGCTTCTCCTCGTCGACCGGCATGACGGCGGTGGCCGTGCGCTCGACCCCGAAGAGGGAGCCGATGACGGTGACGGGGTTGTAGTCGCTGCCCGTGGCGTTGCGGACGGTGGTCTGGCTGTCGAGGGTGAGGCCGGCCTTCTCGGGCTTCAGCTCGACCTGCTTGCCGCCGACGCTGAGCTGGAGCGGGGTGGCGGAGCGCTTGCCGAAGGCGGTCTGGAGCTTGGCGACGGCGTCGTCGCGGCTGCCGCTGATGTCGACGCCGAGGACGGTGGTGCCCTTGGGGACGTCGGAGTGGTTCATCAGCAGTCCGGCGCCGTAGGCCACGCCGGCGAGGACGACGATGCCGCCGCCGAGCAGGACCAGCTTGGAGCGGCCCTTCTTCTTCTTGGCGGCCTTGCCGGCCGGGGCGGCCTTGGCCGACGTGCCGGCGGGGGCGGGCGGCGGCGTCATCTGGCGCGGCGGCTTCGGTCCCGGCGGCGGCGGGGCGACCGGGCCGGGGCCGGGGCCGGGGACCGGCGCGGGTGCGGGGACCGGCGCCGGGGTCTCGAAGGCCTCGGGGCCGGGCCAGCTCGGGGGCACCTCGGCGCCGACGGGGACGGTGCCCAGCGCGGGTCCGCCCGTCGGCCCGGCGGGGTCCGGGAAGGCGGGGAAGGGCTCG
The DNA here is from genome assembly GCF_044747545.1 of Streptomyces sp. NPDC090077. Taxonomy (NCBI): domain Bacteria; kingdom Bacillati; phylum Actinomycetota; class Actinomycetes; order Kitasatosporales; family Streptomycetaceae; genus Streptomyces; species Streptomyces sp. NPDC090077. Next base: position 166,209 of record NZ_JBIVEG010000007.1, on the reverse strand, counting down.
GTGACGGGGCCGTTGTCGTACCCGGCGTACCCCTGGGGCGCGCCGACTCCGGGTCCGCCGACGGCGGGGGCCGGGGCGAAGCCGGCTCCGGGGCCGTGCGCGGCCGGGGGCTGCGGGTGTCCGGGCTCGGCCGGGGGCGCGAAGCCCGCGCCGGTGCCGGGCACGCCGGAGCCGTAGCTCGCGCCGGGACCGCCGGGCATCCCGGGGCCGCCGGGGGCACCGGGCGCACCCGGGCCGCCGGGGACCGCGGGCACGCCGGCGGGCGGCGTCGCGGACGGCGGGGGCGTCACCGCCTTGCGCGGGGCGAACCATCCGCCGGCCGGCGCGTCGGCGGGCGCGGGGGCCGGCTCCGGGGCGGGCGCGGCCGGTGCGGGGGCCGGGGCCGGTGCCGCGGGGAGCGCGGGGGCCGAGGCCGCGGGCCGTGCGGGCGCGGGGCGCCGCTCGGGCGTGCGCGCGGCCGTGTCGGCGGGCCCGGCGGCGGCCGGGGACGCGTCCTGGGCGCCGTCCTTGACGGGCTTGCGCACGACCACGGGCGGGATCGGCCGGGATCCGGGGATGTTGATCCGGATCCGGGTCGTCAGGTGGGTCTCGGTCTTCGGCCCGTCGGTGTCGGGCGTGGACGGGTTCGAGGTCACTGGGTTCTCCTCCGGGACGGTCGCGGCGCCGGGACCGGGTGGCACGGACGGATACTGGCCGGTTCCATACGGCGGCGTACCCGAGGGGTAGGCGGCTCCACCGTGCCCTTGGGGCCCGGGGGACGAACTGTCGGTTTCACGACTCAAGGCAGGTTCTCCCGGTTGGCTCCGCCGCCCGTCATTCCGTGCGCGGGCAGCTCGGCGGCCCGTCCACCATACTGGCCGCCGCCCGGGCACAACTGTCGGCCAGGAATCCCAGGTTCCTCTTCTGCTTCCGCGCGCCCCCGTACGAGGGCCCGTCAAACCCCCGCAACCCGTCCCCGATCGGCGGGTGCGGGAGTTCGGCGGCCCGTCATCCGCGGGGCGTGGAGGCCGGAACGGGTCCCTGCGCGGGGTCGCGCATCGTGGCACAGATCACAGCGGCCGCACTTCCCCCCAAAAGGTATGCGTACATGCCGATTCCGGAGGAACCGAGCAGGAAGTCCCCTTCGGGACGGGGGACGCTGAGGAGGACGTAGGAGAGGAACCAGCCGGCCGCCGGGGCACCCACCCCGAGCCCCCCGCCGGCCGTCAGCCGGCCGCCGAGGAACAGCCCGAGGAGGGCCAGCAGGGCGAGCAGCAGCCCGCCCGGGAACCACAGGTCGACCACGAGCCAGCCGGCCGCGCCGGTCAGCGCGCCGAGGGCGAACAGGCCGAGCAGGGCGGCGATCCGCCCGGGGGTCAGCGCGGTGGTCACGCCTCCACCCCCGCGAAGAGGTCCCGCTCGCGCTCGCCGGCCGGGGCGCCGGAGCGGCCGGCGGCCAACTCGTAGTACTCCCGGGCGAACAGGGGCTGGCCCAGGTCGTTGGAGAGGGCGAAGAAGGGGCCGTCGACGGCGATCTGGGTGGCGTGCGCCCGCATGGCGGCCGCCTTCGCCGCCACCAGGACGGTGGAACCGTCCTCGTCGCCGATCTCGGCGGTGATCCGCCCGTCGGGGACCACGCCCGGCACGTCGTCCGCGGTCGCGGTGCCCGGGAAGGCGGTGCCCGCCGCGCGCAGCCGCTCGAAGCCCTCCTCGACGACCGAGGCCGGCACGCGGTTCCAGTACACCTTCGCGACGGCGTGCGGGGCGCCGAGCTCGGGGCGGTACCCGGCCTCGGCGGCCAGCTCCGCGCCCCGGGAGGCGACCCGGTGGGCCTGGATGTGGTCGGGGTGGCCGTAGCCGCCGTCGGGGTCGTAGGTGACGAGGACCTGCGGGCGCAGCTCCCGGATCACTTCCACGAGGTACCCGGCGGCCTCGTCCAGGTCGGCCGACCAGAAGGAGCCGGGGCGGGCGTTCTGCGGGGCGCCCATCATCCCGGAGTCCCTGAAGCGGCCGGCGCCGCCGAGGAAGCGGTGGTCGGAGACCCCGAGTTCCTTCATGGCGGCGGCGAGCTCGCCGACGCGGAAGGGGCCGAGGGCGTCGTCGCGGTCCGGCGCCAGGTGGGCCAGCTCGGCGGGGATGACCTCGCCCTCCTCGCCGAGGGTGCAGGTCACCAGCGCGACGTGGGCACCCTCGGCCGCGTACTTGGCCATGGTGACGCCGTTGTTGATCGACTCGTCGTCCGGGTGCGCGTGCACGAGGAGCAGACGACGGGCGGGAAGACCGTTCATGGGTCCCACCCTACGAGCCGGAACTACAGCTTGAGGCCACTGATCATGCTCGCCACGTTGGACGTGAGCTGGCTGAGGGTGGGCGCGACCGTGGAACTCGCCAGGTAGAACCCGAGCAGTACGCAGACGAACGCGTGTCCCGCCTTCAGACCCGACCTCCGGACCAGAAGGAAGACGACGATCGCCAGCAGCACCACGGCCGAGATCGAGAGTGCCACGGCGTTTCACCTCCACGTCGAGCGGACATCGGTATGCGTACTCGTGCTCGGCGCATTCATACCCACCGTGCGCTACGGATCATAACTATCCGTACCAGCGCATCGATCGAATTCCGGCAGCACGAGGGGCGCATGCCGCGCACGGCCGGGGGCGCACGAAGGCCGGCCGGGAGGGCTGGACGCCCTCCCGGCCGGTTGTCGGCACCCGCACGGCCGCACACGGCCCAGAGTGCATGCCCCAGATCTCGGGGCAGAAACGGTCAAGTTGCCCCTGTGTTAAGCGTGTTGGGTCAAAGCGGGCCCGACCGGACGCCCGCATCCGAGGTCGCACTCGGGGTGGCTGGAAATGATCGCTCACCAGGGCGTCCGAACGGTCCCGCTACTCCTTCGTCAGGGGGGTCGGCGGGGGCGGGAGTTCGCCCGCGGGCGGGACCACCCGCTTCTCCGCCGCGAAGTGGCAGGCCGACGGATGGGCGGCCGGGCCCGGCGGGAGGGCCTGCGGGACGGCCAGCAGGGGGACCTCCTCCGCACAGCGGGATTCGGCCTTCCAGCAGCGGGTGCGGAAGCGGCAGCCCGACGGCGGGTTGGCCGGGGAGGGCACGTCGCCGGTGAGGATGATCCGCTCCCGGTGGGCGCGCGCGCCGGGGTCGGGCACGGGCACGGCCGAGAGCAGGGCCTGGGTGTAGGGGTGGGTGGGGTGGTCGTAGATCTGGGTGTCGGTGCCGATCTCGACGACCCGGCCCAGGTACATGACCCCGACCCGGTCGGAGATGTGGCGGACGATCGACAGGTCGTGCGCGATGAACACGTACGAGAGGCCGAACTCGTCCTGGAGCCGCTCCAGCAGGTTGACCACCTGGGCCTGGACCGAGACGTCGAGCGCGGACACCGGCTCGTCCGCGACGATGACCTCCGGCCGCAGGGCGAGCCCGCGGGCGATGCCGATGCGCTGGCGCTGGCCGCCGGAGAACTGGTGCGGGTACCGGTTGATGTACTCCGGGTTCAGGCCGACCACGTCCAGGAGCTCCTGGACCTTGCGCCGCCGGTCGCCCTTCGGGGCCACCTCGGGGTGGATCTCGTACGGCTCGCCGATGATGTCGCCGACCGTCATGCGCGGGTTCAGCGAGGTGTACGGGTCCTGGAACACCATCTGGATGTTGCGGCGGACGGCCTTCAGCGCGCGGCCCGAGAGCTTGGTGACGTCCTCGCCCTTGTACGAGATCGCGCCGGCGGTGGGCCGTTCGAGGTTGACCAGCATCCGGGCGACGGTGGACTTCCCGCAGCCGGACTCGCCGACGATGCCGAGTGTCTCCCCCGGGGCCAGGGCGAAGGAGACCCCGTCGACGGCCTTGACCGCGCCGACCTGCTTCCGGAAGAGGATGCCCTGGGTCAGCGGGTAGTGCTTGACGAGGTCGCGGACCTCCAGGATGGGCTCAGGCACCGAGGCACTCCTTCCAGAAGAAGCAGGCGCTGGCCCGGTCCGGGGCGACGTCGGCCAGCGGCGGGACCTCGGCGCGACAGGCGGCCCGGGCCATCGGGCAGCGCGGGTTGAAGGCGCAGCCGGGCGGGATGGCCAGCAGGTTGGGCGGCAGGCCCTTGATCGCGTAGAGCTCCTGGCCCTTCTGGTCCAGCCGCGGGATCGAGTCGAGCAGCCCGCGGGTGTACGGGTGGGCGGGCGAGGCGTAGATCTCCCGGACGGGGGCGGCCTCGACGATCCGGCCCGCGTACATCACGGCGATCTTGTCGGCTACGTCGGCGACGACGCCGAGGTCGTGGGTGATCAGGATGAGGCCCATGTTGAGTTCGCGCTGGAGCTCGGCGAGGAGGTCCATGACCTGGGCCTGGACGGTGACGTCGAGGGCGGTGGTGGGCTCGTCGGCGATGATCAGGGAGGGTTCCAGGGCCAGCGCCATCGCGATCATGATGCGCTGGCGCATGCCGCCGGAGAACTGGTGCGGGTAGTCCCCCACCCGCTGCTTCGCGGCGGGGATCTTCACCCGGTCCATCAGCTCCACGGCCTTGGCCCGGGCCTCCTTGCGGGACGCGCCCCGGTGGACCTCGAACATCTCGCCGAGCTGGGCGCCGACGCTGAGCACGGGGTTGAGGGAGGACAGGGCGTCCTGGAAGATCATCGCCATTTCGGCGCCGCGGATCCTCCTGCGCTCCTCCTCCTTCGTCTTCAGGAGGTCCTTGCCCTTGAAGAGGATCTCGCCGCCCGCGATCCGGCCCGGCGGGACGTCGAGGATGCCCATCACGGCCTGGGCCGTCACCGACTTGCCGGAGCCGGACTCGCCGAGCACGGCGAGGGTCTCGCCCTCGTCCACCGAGTAGTTGACCCCGTTGACGGCCTTGGCGACCCCGTCGCGGGTGGTGAACTCGACGTGGAGGTCCCGGACTTCGAGCAGCATCTGGCGGCTCACACTCCTCAGCGCAGCTTGGGGTCGAGGGCGTCGCGGACCGCGTCGCCGAGCATGATGAAGGCGAGCACGGTCAGGCTCAGGGCGCCCGCCGGCCAGAGCAGCATGTGCGGGGCGTTGCGGATCTGGGTGGCGGCGTTGGAGATGTCGATGCCCCAGGAGACGGTGGGCGGGCGCAGGCCCACGCCGAGGAAGGACAGGGTGGCCTCCAGGGCGATGTAGGTGCCCAGCGCGATGGTGGCGACGACGATGACGGGGGCCACGGCGTTGGGGGCCACGTGGCGCAGCAGCATGCGCCCGTTGCCGGCGCCGAGGGCGCGGGCCGCCTGGACGTAGTCGTTCTGCTTGGCGGTGATCACCGAGCCGCGGGCGATGCGGGCGAGCTGCGGCCAGCCGAGCAGCACGATGAAGCCGACGACGGGCCACACGGTGGTGCTGGTGACCACGGACAGGAAGACCAGGCCGCCGAGGACGACGGGGATCCCGAAGAAGATGTCGGCGACGCGGGAGAGCAGGGAGTCCCCCCAGCCGCCGAAGAAGCCGGCGAGCCCGCCGAGCACGGAGCCCAGCAGGGCGGCGCCGACGGTCGCGCAGACGCCGACGGTGATGGAGGCGCGGGCGCCGTAGACGGTGCGGGTGTAGACGTCGCAGCCCTGGGTGTCGTACCCGAAGGGGTGTCCGGGGGCGGAGCCCTGCTGCGATTTGGACAGGTCGCACTGGAGGGGGTCGCCGCTCGCGATGAGCTGGGGCCAGATGGAGATGACGACGAGGAAGAGGATGAGCAGCGCGGAGACGATGAAGACGGGGTTGCGGCGCAGCTGGTGCCAGGCGTCGGAGCCCAGGGAGCGGGCCTTCTCCTGCGGTCCGGCCGCTCCGACGGGTTCGGCGGGGCCGGACTCCTTGGCGACGCCTTCCACGCTCTCGGCCTCCTGGAGGGCCAGGTCCATGGCCCCGCCCTGGCCGGTGGGGGACATCGCCTCGCCCGCACGGGGGCCCACGGGGTCGTAGCCGCCGGGCTCTTCGGGGCTCTCGGGCTCAGGCATAACGGATCCTCGGGTCCAGGACCGCGTAGAGCAGGTCGACGAGCAGGTTCGCCACCAGGAAGACGATGACGAGGATGGTGACGAAGCCGACCACCGTGGGCGAGTTGTTGCGCAGGATGCCCTGGTAGAGCTGGTAGCCGACGCCGTGGATGTTGAAGATCCGCTCGGTGACGATGGCGCCGCCCATGAGGGCGCCGATGTCGGTGCCGATGAAGGTGACCACCGGGATCAGGGAGTTGCGCAGCAGGTGGCGGGTGATGACCCGGCGGCGCGGCAGTCCCTTGGCGACGGCGGTGCGGACGTAGTCGGCCTTGACGTTCTCGGCGATGGAGGTCCGCGAGAGCCGGGTGACGTACGCGAGGGAGACCAGGGCGAGGACGATGCCGGGCAGGATCAGCTCGTTGAAGGGGGCGTCCGGGGAGACGGTGGGGCGCACCCAGCCCCATTTGACGCCGAAGACGAACTGGAGCAGGTAGCCGGTGACGAAGGTGGGCACCGAGATGACGACGAGGGTGAGGACGAGCAGGCTGGTGTCGATCGCCTTGCCCCGGCGCAGTCCGCTGACCACGCCGAGGGTGATGCCGATGACGATCTCGAAGAAGATCGCGACCATGGTCAGGCGCAGGGTGACGGGGAAGGCCGAGGCCATCAGCTCGGTGACCGGCTGGCCGTTGAAGGCCGTGCCGAAGTCTCCCTTGAAGATCTGCCCCATGTAGTGGAGGTACTGCTCCCACAGCGGGCGGTCGAGGTAGAGGTCCTTGCGGATCCGGGCGGCCGTGGCGGGGTCGGGGGCCTTGTCGCCGAAGAGGGCCGCGACCGGGTCGCCGAGCGCGTAGACCATGATGAAGATCAGGAAGGTGCTGCCGATGAACACGGGGATCATCTGGAGCAGCCGCCGGATCACGTAACGTCCCATGACTGCTCCAGGATCGATCCGTCGGAGGGGTCAGCTGACCTTGATCTCGTTGTAGACCGGGACGCTGAACTGGTTCAGGGTGACGTCGGAGATCCGCTCGGAGTGGCCGGCGCTGCCGTTCTGGTACCAGAGGGGGATGGACGGCATCTGCTCGGCGAGGACCTTCTCCGAGTCCTGGAAGAGCGCGGTGGCCTTGGCGGCGTCGGTCTCCTGGTTGGCCTGGTCGACGAGCTTGTCGAAGTCCGGACTGCTGAACTTGCCGTAGTTGGAGGAGGCTCCGGTGTAGTACAGCGGCTGGAGGAAGTTCTGGATCAGCGGGTAGTCGGCCTGCCAGCCGGAGCGGAAGGGGCCGGTGAGCTTGAAGGCGCTCTGCTGGTTGCGGAAGTCCGCGAAGGTGCCGACCGGGTTGACCGTGCAGACCGGGCCTTCGCCGAGGGCGTTGTTGACGCTGTTGCAGACGGCGTCCATCCAGTCGCGGTGCGAGCCGGTGTCCACGTTCGAGGTGAGGGTCATCTTGCCGCCGGGCAGTCCGCCGCCCTCCTGGATGAGCGCCTTCGCCGCCTTGGGGTCGTACGTGCAGGCGTCTCCGCAGAGGGTGGAGCTGAAGCCGCCCTTGGCCCCGAGGGCCGGGGAGGTCCAGTCCTTGGCGGGGGTGCGGGTCTCGCGGAAGATCTGCTGGGTGATCTCGTCGCGGTTGATGGCCATCGAGATGCCGCGGCGGACCTTCTCCATGCCCTCCTTGCCCCACTGGGGGTCGTACAGGGGGAAGGTGAGGGTCTGGATGATGAGGGCCGGCTGGTTGATGTAGCGGTCGCCGAGGTCGTTCTTGACGTTCTTCAGCTGCTGGGCGGGGACGTCGTCGACGAGGTCGAGGTTGCCGGAGATCAGGTCGGTGTAGGCGGTGTTGTTGTCGGTGTAGACCTTGAGGTCGACGCCGCCGTTCTGCGCCTTGTCCTCGCCGGGGTAGCCCTCCCACTTGCGCAGCTTCATGCCGGTGCCCTTGGTGTACGAGTCCACCGTGTACGGGCCGTTGCCGACGGGCTTGTCGAGCCAGGCGGAGTGGTCGGTGAAGAAGGCCTTGGGCAGGGGGGAGAAGGCCTGGTAGCCGAGGGTCTCGGGCCAGGTGGAGAACTTCGACTTCAGGGCGACGGTGAAGGTCTTGGGATCCTTGACCACCAGGCCGGACATGGTCTTGGCCTTGGGTTCGCCGCTGGCGGGGTGCACGTCGGCGTAGCCCACGATGTCGGCGAAGAAGGGCGCGTTGTTCTGCTTGTTGCGCACGTCAGCCGCGTAGTTCCAGGCGTCGACGAAGGACTGCGCGGTGACGGGCTCGTCGTTGCTGAACTTCCAGCCGTCCTTGAGGGTGATCGTGAAGTTCTGGCTGTCGGTGGTCTCGATCTTCTCGGCGACCATGTTCGTGGCCTCGCCGGTCTTCGCGTCGTAGCGCTTGAGGCCCCGGAAGAGCATGTCGAGGACCTTGCCGCCCTGCACCTCGTTGGTGTTGGCGGGCTCCAGCGGGTTCTGCGGGTCACCCCAGGAGGAGCTGACGATCCCGGCCGCGCCGCCGCCCCCGCCGCTGTCGCTCCCGCCGCCGCAGGCCGTCGCCGCGAGGGCGACGGCCACCGCACATGCGGCCCACTTGGCGTGGGTGGCTCCGCGCATGGACTGCCTCCTAGAGGTACCAGGACTCACTTAGGGGCAATGTCACCTCATGTCGGGTCCTGCGCACCCCCGGTTGGCCCTTTTGCACCCTCGCGTCCCCCGCCTGTCACCCCTGGGGGTGCAACCTGAGCTCCCAGGTGTCGACCGCGTAGTGCAGGGCCATGCCGTGCGCCTCGTAGAGGGCGAGGGCGCCGCTCTCGTTGAGGGTGTCCACGCCGAGGCCCAGGGTGTCGCGGCCGCGGGCCGCGTAGGCGGCGAAGGCGTGCCGCAGCAGGTGGGAGCCGAAGCCGTACCCTCGCAGGTCCCCGCGTACGCCGAGGTGGCTGATCCAGCCCATGCTGGTGCGGTCGTCGCGGGTGACGAGGACGCCCGCGTCGCCCTGGCCGGGCAGGCTCGCGATCCACACGAGGGACCAGTCCAGGGAGCGGCCGTCGATGTGGTCGAGCCAGGCCTCGTACGTGCGGTGCGCGTGCCCGAAGTGGGCGGCGAAGGTCTCCTCCACCAGGGCGTGGGCGCGGCGGCGGTCGGCCTCGTCGGCGCCGCAGTGGCGCAGGGCGAGGCCGCCGAGCGGGCCGGGCGGCAGGTCGGCGGTGGGCGAGAGCCGGCGGGTCATCACCTGGTAGCGGCGCACGCTGCGGTAGCCGCGGCCGGTCAGGAGGGCGAGGTTCAGGGTGGGCCGGACGTTGAGCTGGATCCGCAGCCGGGCGTCGGCGCCGGTGCCGGAGGCCATCCGGCGGGCGCGCTCCTCCATCCGGTGCAGCAGGGCCATCGCGGCCCGTTCGCGGCCGGGCAGGACGTAGTGGTCGCCGTCGACGCGGCCGGGGCCGGAGTCGGCCCAGACGAGGGCGTACGCGACGAGCCGGCCGTCCTCGAAGGCGAGCCAGGAGTCGGCGGCGAGGTCCACGTCGGGATGGTTGAGGTCGGCTTCGACGGTGCCGAGGTCGGTCTCGGGTCTGCCGATCTCGATGACGTCGACGGCGTTGAGCAGGGCGCAGATGTCCCGGGCGTCCCCGGGTCCGGCCGGGCGGACGGTCAGCGTCTCGGTGGTCATCCGTCCACTGTCGGCGGCCGCGGGGGGCGGCCGCAACGGACTTTGGACCTGCGGGGCCGGGCCGGTCGGGGAAACGCCGAGGGCGCCCGGGGCCGGAGCTGCTGCTCCGGTCCCGGGCGCCCTGGGACGCGTACGCCGTACGGGGAGGTCAGCCGGCCAGGACGGCCCGCTCCTCCGCGAAGTGGCAGGCCGACTCGTGCGCGGCCGGGGTGTCGACACCCTGGAAGCGCGTCGGGATCGCCAGCACCGGCTCCTCCGTGGAGCAGCGCTCCTCGGCCTTCCAGCAGCGGGTGCGGAAGCGGCAGCCCGACGGCGGGTTGGCCGGCGAGGGGACGTCACCGGTGAGGATGATCCGCTCGCGGCCCTCGCGGGCCTCCGGGTCCGGCACCGGCACCGCGGAGAGCAGGGCCTGGGTGTACGGGTGGGTGGGGTGGTCGTAGATCTCGGCGTCGCTGCCGATCTCGGCCATCTTGCCCAGGTACATGACGCCCACGCGGTCCGAGATGTGCCGGACGATGGAGAGGTCGTGCGCGATGAAGACGTAGGAGAGGTTGAACTCGTCCTGGAGCTTCTCCATCAGGTTGATGACCTGCGCCTGCACCGACACGTCGAGCGCGGAGACCGGCTCGTCGCAGATGATGATCTCGGGCTGGAGCGCGAGGCCGCGGGCGATGCCGATGCGCTGGCGCTGGCCGCCGGAGAACTGGTGCGGGTACCGGTTGATGTACTCCGGGTTCAGACCCACGACGTCCAGGAGCTCCTGGACCTTGCGCCGGCGGTCGCCCTTGGGAGCCACCTCGGGGTGGATCTCGAAGGGCTCGCCGATGATGTCGCCGACCGTCATGCGCGGGTTCAGCGAGGTGTACGGGTCCTGGAACACCATCTGGATGTTGCGGCGGACCTCCTTGAGGGCCTTGCCGCTCAGCCGGGTGATGTCCTGGCCCTTGTAGAAGACCTCACCGGCGGTGGCCTTCTCCAGGTTCATCAGGAGCTTGGCGACGGTGGACTTGCCACAGCCGGACTCACCGACGATGCCGAGGGTCTCGCCCTGGTAGAGGTCGAAGGAGACCCCGTCGACGGCCTTGACCGCACCGATCTGCTTCTTGAACAGGATGCCCTGGGTCAGCGGGAAGTGCTTCACCAGGTTGCGCACCTGAAGGATCGGCTCGCCCTTGGGCTTGGTGAGATCAGCCATGGATCTGCTCCTTCCAGAAGTGGCACGCGCTGCCGCGGCCCGGCAGCTCGGTGCCGTCCTGCTCGGTCACCTGGTGCAGGACGGGCACGTCGGTGCGGCAGATGTCCTGGGCCTTGGGGCAGCGCGGGTTGAAGGCGCAGCCCGAGGGGAGGTCGAGCAGGTTGGGCGGCAGGCCCTTGATCGCGTAGAGCTCCTGGCCCTTCTGGTCCAGACGCGGGATCGAGTCGAGCAGGCCGCGGGTGTACGGGTGCGCCGGGCGGCTGTAGATCTCGTGGACCGGGGCGGTCTCGACGATCCGGCCGCCGTACATGACGGCGATCTTGTCGGCGACGTCGGCGACGACGCCGAGGTCGTGGGTGATCAGGATCAGGCCCATGTTCATCTCGCGCTGGAGTTCCGCGAGGAGGTCCATGACCTGGGCCTGGACCGTCACGTCGAGGGCCGTGGTCGGCTCGTCGGCGATGATCAGGTCCGGCTCCAGGGCCATCGCCATGGCGATCATGATGCGCTGGCGCATGCCGCCGGAGAACTGGTGCGGGTAGTCGCCCACGCGCGCCTTGGCGGCGGGGATCTTCACCCGGTCCATCAGCTCGACGGCCTTGGCCAGCGAGTCCTTCTTGGACATGCCGCGGTGGACGCGGAACATCTCGCCGAGCTGGGCGCCGACGGTGTGCACCGGGTTCAGCGAGGACAGGGCGTCCTGGAAGATCATGGCGATCTTCGAACCGCGGATCTTGCGGTACTCCTCGGCCGGGAGCTTCAGCAGGTCCTGCCCCTGGAAGAGGATCTCACCGGAGGGGATCTTGCCGGGCGGCATGTCGAGGATGCCCATGATGGCCTGCGCCGTCACGGACTTGCCGGAGCCGGACTCGCCGAGGACGGCGAGGGTCTCGCCGGCGTTCACCGAGTACGAGACGCCGTTCACGGCCTTGGCGACACCGTCGCGGGTGTGGAACTCGACGTGCAGGTCGCGCACATCGAGGAGGGGGGTCCCCTCCGGCGCCGAGCGGGGCGCGGGGACGTTCGAGGTCTTGTCGATGGTGGTCAACGTACGCCCTTCCTCAGCGCAGCTTCGGGTCGAGGGCGTCGCGCACCGCGTCGCCGACCATGATGAACGCGAGCACGGTGATGCTCAGCGCGATCGACGGGAACAGCAGCACGTGCGGTGCCTGGAGCCAGCGCGCCGAGGCGTCGCTGACCATCAGGCCCCAGGAGATCTCCGGGGGCTGGACACCGATACCGAGGTAGGACAGCGCCGCCTCGGCGGAGATGTACACACCCAGGCTGATCGCGCCGACCACGATGACGGGGGCGACGGCGTTCGGCAGGATGTGACGGATCGTGATGCGCATGGTGCCGGCGCCGAGGGCGCGGGCGGCCACCACGTAGTCGTTGTTCTTGTTCTGCAGCACCGAGGACCGCATGATGCGGAAGATCTGCGGCCAGCCGAGGACCGCGAGGACCAGGGAGACGGTCCAGGCGTTGCCGGGCATGGCGGACATGATCAGCATGCCGCCGAGCAGCAGCGGGATGGCGAAGAAGATCTCGGTGAAGCGGGACAGGACGCTGTCCACGAAGCCGCCGACCCAGCCGGCGATCAGGCCGAGGGCGCCGCCGACGAGCAGGACGAGCGTGGTGGTGACGACGCCGACGATCACGGAGTTGCGGGCGGCCCACACGGTACGCGTGTAGACGTCGCAGCCCTGGATGTCGTAGCCGAACCAGTGGGCCGCGCTCGGGGTCTTGAGCGAGTCCTCCAGCTTGCAGGCGCCGGCGTCGAACGGGCTGCCGTCGGTGAACAGCTGGGGCACGGCCGCGATGATCAGCAGGAACACCACGAGCACGGCACCGATGATGAAGATCGGGTTGCGGCGCAGGTCGTCGATCGCGTCGGACCAGAGGCTGGCCTCGCGGTCCTTCTTCTTCTTGTTCTGGACCTTGCCGGCCTGCCTGCCCCCGGAGGTGGCCGGAGCCGTCTGGGTGTCGGTCATCGAGTCCTCCACCGTATTCGTGTCACGCATAGCGGATCCTCGGGTCGAGCACGGCGTACAGCAGGTCCACAAGGAGGTTGGCGACGAGGTAGATGAGGACCAGGAGGGTCACACCACCCACGACGACGGCACCCTGCTTGAGGTAGACGGACTGGGCGAGCAGGCCGCCGAGGCCGTGGATGTTGAAGATGCGCTCGGTGATGACCGCACCGCCCATGAGGGCACCGAGGTCGGCGCCGAGGAAGGTGACGATCGGGATCAGCGCGTTGCGCAGCGCGTGGTTGACGACGACGCGGCGGCGGGGCAGGCCCTTGGCGGTCGCGGTGCGGACGTAGTCCGCGCGCATGGTCTCCATCAGGCTGGTACGGGTGAGTCGGGCCACGTACGCGAGCGAGGTCGAGGCGAGCACCCAGGCCGGGAGGAGGTAGGCCTGGAGACCGTCGTTCTCGTTGAAGGAGACGGAGAAGAGCTCGATGCCCCAGCTGTTCTTCAGCTGGACGCCGAGCGTCAGCTGGAGGACGAAGCCGGTCACGAAGACGGGGATCGAGATGACCATCAGGGTGGAGATGAGGACCAGCTGGTCGAGGAACTTGCCGCGGCGCAGGGCGGCCATGATGCCGGCCGCGACGCCCACGACGGCCTCGATCACGAAGGAGAAGATGGCGAGGTTCACCGTGTACGGGAACGCTTCGCCGATCAGGTCGGTGACCTTGCGCCCGGTGAGGGTCTCGCCGAGGTCACCCTGGAAGACACCGGTGATGTAGTTCCAGTACTGCAGCAGGAACGGGTCGTCCAGGTGGTACTTCTCGCGCAGCATGGCGGCGACGAGCGGGTCTGCCTTCTTCTCGCCGGCGAGGAGCTGAATCGGGTCAGCGCCGGGCATCGCGAAGGTGAGCAGGTAGATCAGGAACGTGGCACCGATCAGCACAGGGATCGCCTGTATGAGTCGGCGGATGAGGTAGCGGCCCATCAGACCTCCAGCAAAGAACAGGGGGAAAGGGCGGGCAGACGGAAACCTGATTCCGTCTACCCGCCCCCGCGAACTCCCCTAAGTGACGAGGGGTGTTAGTTGCGCTCGACGTTCGCCAGGTCCATCTGGCCCTGGGCGTCGACCTCGACGTTCTTCACGGACTTGGAGTAGGCCGCGGAGGACATGTACGTGAACACCGGGATGTACGGAAGGTCGCGGATGATGATGTCATCGGCCTTCTGGTACAGCTTCAGGCCCTCGGCGGCGTCGGTCGCCTTGTCGGCGTCCGCCATGACCTTCTCGAACTCGTCGTTGCGGTAGTGGCCGTAGTTGGAGCCCTGCTCGATCGCGACCTTCGAGAAGACCGGACGCAGGTAGTTCTCCGCCGCCGGGTAGTCCATCGACCACGCCATGCGGAAGGCACCCTTGTACTTCGCCGCACCGAGGTCGTCCAGCATGTCGCCGAACTTGGCGTACGGCTTGGCGGTGACCTCGATGCCGAGGTTCGCCTTCAGCTGGTTCGCGACGGCCTCGATCCACTCCTTGTGGCCGCCGTCGGCGTTGTAGCCAAGCTCGATCTTGTTGCCGGGGACACCGCCGGCCTTCTCGAAGAGCTCCTTGGCCTTGGTCGGGTTGTACTGGCCGACCTCGCCCAGCGCGCCCTTGCGGTAGCCCGGGATGATGGGGCTGATGAAGTCGTCGGCCGGCTTGCGGGTGCCGTTGAAGATGGTCTTCGTCAGCGTGTCCCGGTCGATGGCCATGGAGATGGCCTGTCGGATCTCCACCTTGCCGAACGCCTCGGGGTTCGTCTCCAGCGGGAGGCCGATGTAGCCGACGGCCGACTCGGGCTTGTAGATGTAGCGGTCGCCGAACTCCTGGGAGACGGTGGCCATCGCGGAGATCGGGAGCTTGTCGACGATCTGGATGTTGTCGGCGCGCAGGTCGTTGTACGCCGTGTCCATGTTGTCGTAGATCTTGAAGGTGACGCCCGCGAGCTTCGCACGGCCCTCGGCCGGGTACTTGTCGAAGCGCTTGACCTTGATCTGCTTGTTGTGCTCCCAGGCGCCGTCCATCTGGAAGGGGCCGTTGCCGATCGGGCTCTCGCCGAACTTCTTCGAGTCCATGGTCTCGAAGGCCTTCGGGAGCGGGAAGAAGGCGTTGTAGCCCAGCATCGTCTTGAACTGGGAGAAGGGCTCCTTCAGCGTGACGGTGAAGGTCTTCTCGTCAACGACCTTGAGGCCCTTGAGCTCCTTGGAGGTGGGCTTCTTGTCCTTGCCCGGCGCGAGCTCCTCGGAGCCCTCGATCTTGGCGAAGAACGGCATGGCCTCGGCCACGTTCTCCTGGTTGGCGCCCCAGTTCCAGGCGCGGACGAACGACTGCGCGTCGACCTTCTCGCCGTTGTGGAAGGTGAAGCCGTCCTTGACCTTGATCGTCCAGGTCTTCGAGTCCGTGCTCTCGATGGACTCGGCGACGTCGAGCTTCGGCTCGTTGGTCTTGCTGTCGTACTTGACCAGGCCGCTGAAGACCGCGTTCATGACCTCGGAGCCCTCGGACTCCGCGGTGTCCTGACCGATCAGGCGGTGCTGCGGCTCGCCGAGCACAACGGTGATGTTGCCGCCCTTGCCACCGGCGTCGTTGCTACCGGTGCTGCAGGCCGTCGCGGCCATGGCCACGATCACGGCACCCGCGACCCACTTGGCGCTCGTTGCTCCGCGCATGGGTATTTGCCTCCTCAGGAGTCACTGTCGATTCGTGAAGGACCCGGTCCCCGCTGACACCCCTGACAGCGAAATCCGGTCCCATCGTGTGTGCTCGTGAGTCGACGCTCCCCACAGCGTGTGACCCATTGACCCGAGCTCAATGGAGCCAATCCTCAGGGACCGCCAGGCCGTAAACCACACTTAAGTGGTCTCGTTTTCACAACATCACCGCGCGGCGAAAACCCGAAATCCGGACAAACGGATAGGAGACAGACACGTGCGAAACGGACGGTTAGCTCATCATCCGGAGTGTCACGGCCGGTATGCGGACACCTGAACTCAACAATCCGTTTGACAAACGCGAACGGCCCCTCCCCGCACCGGACCGGTGCGGGGAGGGGCCGTTGTCAGCCGTACTGCTTTCGGCCAGAGTCCGACTGGCGTACTACTTGGCGGACTTGGCGCGCGACGCGGTGCGCGAGCGCTCCTTCTGGTCCAGGACGACCTTGCGGATGCGGACGGCCTCCGGGGTCACCTCGACGCACTCGTCGTCGCGGCAGAACTCCAGGGACTGCTCCAGGGAGAGCTTGCGCGGCGGGATCACGTTCTCCGTGTTGTCCGCGGAAGCCGCACGCATGTTGGTGAGCTTCTTCTCCTTGGTGATGTTCACGTCCATGTCGTCGGAGCGCGAGTTCTCGCCGACGATCATGCCCTCGTACACCTCGGTGCCGGGCTCGGTGAACAGGACGCCGCGCTCCTGCAGGTTGATCATGGCGAACGGGGTGACCGCGCCCGAGCGGTCCGCGACGAGCGAACCGTTGTTGCGGGTGACCAGCGGGCCGAACCACGGCTCGTGGCCCTCGTGGATCGAGTGGGCGATGCCCGTACCGCGGGTGTTCGTCAGGAACTCCGTGCGGAAGCCGATGAGACCGCGCGACGGGACGACGAACTCCATGCGGACCCAGCCGGAGCCGTGGTTCGACATGTTGTCCATGCGGCCCTTGCGGACGCCCATGAGCTGCGTGACCGCGCCCATGTGCTCCTCGGGCACGTCGATCGTCATGCGCTCGACCGGCTCGTGCGTCTTGCCGTCGATCTCCTGCGTGACGACCTGCGGCTTGCCGATGGTCAGCTCGAAGCCCTCGCGGCGCATCTGCTCGACCAGGATGGCGAGCGCGAGCTCACCGCGGCCCTGGACCTCCCAGGCGTCCGGACGCTCGGTGTCCAGGACGCGCAGCGAGACGTTACCGATCAGCTCGCGGTCCAGACGGTCCTTGACCTGGCGGGCGGTGACCTTGCGGTCCTTGACCGCGGCCTTGGCGTCCGCGCCCTTGCCGGTGCCGCCGCGGCCGACCATCGGGGAGGTGTTCGTACCGATGGTCATGGAGATCGCCGGCTCGTCGACCGAGATCAGCGGCAGCGCCACCGGGTTCTCCGGGTCGGCCAGGGTCTCGCCGATCATGATGTCGGGGATACCGGCGACGGCGCAGATGTCACCGGGGCCGGCGACCTCGGCGGGCTTGCGGGTGAGCGCCTCGGTCATCATCAGCTCGGTGATGCGGACGTTGGAGATCGAACCGTCGCGCTTGATCCAGGCCACGGTCTGGCCCTTGCGCAGCTCGCCCTGCTCGACGCGGAGCAGCGCGATGCGGCCGAGGAAGTTGTCGGCGTCCAGGTTGGTGACGTGGGCCTGGAGCGGGGCCGCCTCGTCGTACACCGGGGCCGGGACGTGCTCCAGGATGGCCGAGAAGAACGGCTCCAGGTTGTCGCTGTCCGCGGGGACGGTGCCGTCCTCCGGCTTGGTCAGCGAGGCGACGCCGTCACGGCCGCAGGCGTAGACGATCGGGAACTCGATCTGGTCCTCGTCGGCGTCCAGGTCGAGGAAGAGGTCGTACGTCTCGTTGACGACCTCGTCGATCCGGGAGTCCGGGCGGTCCGTCTTGTTGATGCAGAGGATGACCGGCTTCCGCTGCTGGAGCGCCTTGCGGAGCACGAAGCGGGTCTGCGGCAGCGGACCCTCGGAGGCGTCCACCAGGAGGACGACGGCGTCCACCATCGACAGACCGCGCTCGACCTCGCCACCGAAGTCGGCGTGGCCGGGGGTGTCGATGATGTTGATCGTGATCGGGGCCCCGCCGTCCTTGGGGTGGTACTTCACCGCCGTGTTCTTGGCGAGGATCGTGATGCCCTTCTCACGCTCCAGGTCGTTCGAGTCCATCATGCGGTCGTCGAGCTGCTGGTGGGCGGCGAAGGCACCGGCCTGCTTGAGCATGGCATCGACGATGGTCGTCTTGCCATGGTCGACGTGGGCGACGATGGCGACGTTACGGATGTCGTGGCGCGTGGGCACTTCGGCGCTTCTCCCGGGATCGTGGATGGCGTCGCGTACGGCCTGGCACGCGAGCCTCTGCCGGGCGGAAAACCTGCCACGGCCTTACCCCATCGTACGTCGAGTGGCGGGAACCGCCTGCCGGGGGGTCTGTCAAGGGGCCGGACGACTGAGGAACGCCGGGTTTCGGGTGGGGGGTCCCGGCGGTGCGCGCGGCCTGTGTGCGTTCGGGTCAACGGGCTGGTCAAAGGGTGCGGGCACGACCTTGCCCGCCGGGGATCCGGCGGGCAAGGGACTTGAGTCACTTCTGAGCTTGCTACCCGTCGGTCAACCCGACAGGCCCCGTTTTTTCATCCGATGTCCGCGGCTACTTCTTCTTGCCGTCCTTGGTGTCCTTGGCGGCCGGCGGCTTCTTCCACCCGATGTCCTGGTAGCGGGGCGCCCCGAGGCCGAAGGCCCCGGCGTTGGCCAGCCCCGGCTTCACGGCGACCAGCTCGGGGCGCTGGTACAGCGGGATGGAGCCGGCCGCCGCCCAGATCCGGGCGTCCGCCTTGCGCATCAGCTCCCGGGCCTGCGCCTCGTCCAGCTCGCCGGCCGCCTGGTCGAAGAGCTGGTCGATGTGGTCGGTGCCGACCCGGGTGTAGTTCTGTTCGACGAGGAGCGAGCCGTCGGCCGCCGGCTCCGGCTTGGCGAAGATGGGGCGCGCGTCGGTGGCCGGGAAGGCCGTCGCGGGCCACGAGTACAGGGCCAGGTCGTACTGGCCCGAGGCGATGTGGTCCTTGAAGAAGCTCTCGTCGGCGACCTTCTTGATCTCGGTGCTGATGCCGAGCTTCTGGAGCATCTGGGAGATCCGCTCGCCGACCGCGCGCAGGGCCTCCGAGCCGGGTCCGGCCGGAAGGACGAAGCGCAGGGCGAGGGGCTTGCCGTCCTTGGCCAGCATCGCGCCGGAGGTGCGGGCCTGCTTGGCGGGGACGGGGGCCGGGCTGGCGGCCGCGGGCTCCTTGGCGTCGTCGCCCTCCTTGGCCTCCTCGCCTTCTGCCGGCGCCTTGGCGTCGTCGGCCGCCGCCGGGGCGGGCGCCGCCTTCGCCAGGGCCTCCGCCTGGGCCAGCAGGACGTGCTCCTGCTGCGCGGCGAGCGAGGCCGGGGCCAGGGCCTGCGCGGGCCCGTCGGTGCGGCCGAAGGTGGCGAGGCCGTCGGCCGGGTCGGCCCCGAGGCCGCGGCCGGGTCCCTCGGACAAGACGCGCAGCCCCGCGGCCGGGGCGCCGGGCAGGCCCGGGCGGGCCCGGCGGATGCCCAGGTCGGCGGTGGCCGAGCGCAGGTCGCCGTTGCGCCCGTCGTCGTCGCCCACGATGTAGAGGCCGTCGTCGCCGGTGCCGTCACCCGGGCCGGGCTTGGCGCCCGCCGGGGTCTTGGAGTCGTCCTGCGCCCCCTCGGCGCTCTCGGCCCCCGCCTTCGCCCCGGCCGGCTCGTTCAGCTTGCCGCCCTTGCGCCAGCCCGCGTCCGCGAGCAGGGCCTGGGCCGCCTGGGTGTCCTGGCCGCCGATGGCGTCGCTGTTGTCCGCGTACGCCTGCTGCCCGGCCAGCGCCAGGTGGCTGCCGACCGGCTTCGCCGGCAGGCCCAGCGGCTTGAGCACGATCTCGGCCAGCGTCTTGCGGTCCAGGGCGCGGGCCACCGCCCGCCGCACCCGCTCGTCCGACAGCGGGCCGGAGGCCCCGTTCATCGCCAGCTGCGTGTAGGCGGGCTCCAGCGACTTGCGGACCGTGAACCCGCGCAGCGCCGACTGCTCCTCGGCGTACTTCTTGACGGCGTCGGCGTTCTTCTGCCGGGTCTCCTGCTCCTCCTTCGCCCTGGCCTCGTCGGCGCCGTGCGCCAGCGCCCAGGAGAGGGTGGCCTGGGCGGGGGTGACGGAGGCGCCCGGACCGTGCGTGCCGTCCACCCGGCCGGCGTCGCGGTGCGCGAGGGCGATCCGGTCGGCGCCCGAGCGGTCGATCTCGGCCAGATCCACCTTCCCCGCGGCCAGCGCCGCCGGGCGGCCCGACCGGGGCACCGCCGTCAGCACGAGCGTGTCCAGCTTCGCGGGCCGGCCCCACCAGCGGGGGTTGCGGGTGAGCGCCGCGGTGCCGGTCTTCTTGTCGATGGCCCCGAGTCCGAAGGGCCCCGCGGTGACCTTGAGGGCGCCGCGGGCGCCCTCGTTGAAGGCCTCGGGGGTGCCCATGACCTGCTTGGGGTAGAGCGGGCTGAACAGGGAGCGCCAGTCGGCGTACGGCCTGACGAAGGTGACCTTGACCTCCAGGTCGGTCTTGCCGCGCTCGATCTTCTCGATCCGGTCGTAGCCGGCGTTGCGGGCGGTCCAGTACGCCGAGTCCTTGCCGTTCAGGGCCCGCCACTGGGCGACGAAGTCGGCGGCGCCGATCTCCCGGCCGTCGCTCCACACCGCCTGCTGGTTCAGCTTGTACAGCACGACCTGCTTGGGCTCGCGCTCGACGACCTCGGCCTTCTCCAGGAAGTCCGGATTGGCCACCGGCCGCCCCTTGGCGTCCAGGGTGAACAGCTGCGGCAGGACCGCGCCGGCGATCCGGTTGGTGGTGGCGTCCGCGTCCGCCTGGAAGGTGTTCAGCGTCTCCGGCAGGGAGTCCACCGCCCAGCGGAGCACGCCGCCGTCGGCGACCTGTTCGCGCACGGTCGTCGCGATGTCCGGTCCCGCGGCGGCCGGGCCGCCCTCGTCCTCACCGGCCCCGCAGCCAGCGAGCAGCGGCAGTGCGAGGACTCCCGAGGTGAGGAGCGCCAAGGACCTGCGCCTTCTCTGGGTCATGGGTGGTACCTCCGGGGCGGGGCGCGAGGGCCGTGAAAAGAGGGTCTTGATCACGTTCGGCGGTATATGGAGCTGATCACACCGGTGTGGAAACCCACTGAAATCGACCACCGCCCGCGTCCTCCGCAGCGGCCCCTCGCCACGCCGCGAACCCCACCCGTGCGGACCAATCCCGGTTGCGCCCCCGGGCGCGCCCCCTGCCTCCGGCCGCCGCCGCGCTGCGCGCGCAGGCGCGCGTTCCCTCGTTCGAGGGATGAAAATGGGGGCAGGGAGGGGCGCACGGTTTGAGCCTGCGCGCCCGGAATCGCTGCACGTCCCTTCACAACCGGGGACGGGAGGCGCGACACTCGCAGGCGCCCGTGAGCATTGCCACCGCACCCTGCGGAAGTGAGGGCAAGTCATGTCCCTGCAAGACGATCTGACCGCCGTACGGCGCAGCCTCGACGAGCTGGTCCGCTCGGTGGAACAGCTGGAGAAGGACGTCGCCCGGCAGGCACCGGCCGCCGGCTCCCGGCCGCCGGAGAAATCCAGGATGGTCAGCATCCCGGACGCCCCGTACGACAACGCGCTGTGGACGGACACCGACGACGAGGGCCTCGGCGCCCGCGACCGCCGCGCCCCCTAGCCGTCCCGGCGGCCGTCCCCGCGCAGCACCCCCATCTGGCCCGGCCGCTCCGGCGGCCGGGCCTCCTGGGCCACCCCTCGACCACTCCACCCGGAGTTCCCTTTGGCCACAGGCACGGAACCACCCCAGCAGCGGCCCGGCGGGGTCCACGGCCCCTCCCGGGCCGCCATCGCGGCCCGGCACCTGCGCACCGACCGGTGGTGGCTGTCGCCCGCCGGCACCGCGGCCGGACTGCTCGCCTTCATCGCGTACTCGACCTGGCGGGCCTTCGCCAACGACGACTACTACGCGGCGCCGTACGTCTCCCCCTTCTACTCCCCCTGTCTGGCGGAGAACTGCCAGGAGATGCGCGGCGGACCCAACCTCGACCTGTTCGGCAGCTGGTGGGGCCTGTCCCCCGCCCTGCTGATCCTGGTCTTCCCGCTCGGCTTCCGGCTGACCTGCTACTACTACCGCAAGGCCTACTACCGCGGCTTCTGGGCCTCGCCCCCCGCCTGCGCCGTCGCCGAGCCGCACGCCGCGTACACGGGCGAGACCCGCTTCCCGCTGGTCCTGCAGAACCTGCACCGGTACTTCTTCTACGCGGCGGTGCCGGTCGCGGGGATCCTCACCTGGGACACCGTGCTGACCTTCCGCGACGAGCACTACGCCTGGGGCCACATGGGGCTGGGCACGCTCCTCTTCCTCGCCAACATCGCGCTGATCTGGGCCTACACCCTGTCCTGCCACTCCTGCCGGCACATCATGGGCGGCCGCCTCAAGCACTTCTCCCGGCATCCGGTGCGCTACCGCCTGTGGGGCTGGGTCAGCCGGCTCAACGCCCGCCACATGCAGCTCGCGTGGGCCTCCCTGATCAGCGTGGCCCTGTGCGACTTCTACGTGTACCTGCTGGCCACCGGCACCATCACCGACCCGAGGATCTTCTGAGATGGCTCAAGTGGAACGGCAGCAGTGGGACGTGGTCGTGGTCGGCGCGGGCGGTGCCGGGCTGCGGGCCGCGATCGAGGCCCGGGAGCGGGGCGCCCGTACCGCGGTGATCTGCAAGTCCCTGTTCGGCAAGGCCCACACGGTGATGGCGGAGGGCGGGATCGCCGCCTCCATGGGCAACGTCAACGAGGGCGACAACTGGCAGGTGCACTTCCGCGACACCATGCGCGGCGGCAAGTTCCTCAACCAGTGGCGGATGGCCGAACTGCACGCCAAGGAGGCCCCGGACCGGGTCTGGGAGCTGGAGACCTGGGGCGCCCTCTTCGACCGCACGCCCGACGGGCGGATCTCCCAGCGCAACTTCGGCGGCCACGAGTACCCGCGCCTCGCGCACGTCGGCGACCGCACCGGCCTGGAGCTGATCCGCACCCTCCAGCAGAAGACCGTCCAGCTCCAGCAGGAGGACTTCGAGGAGTACGGGGACCACGAGGCCCGGCTCAAGGTCTTCCAGGAGTGCACGGTCACCCGGATCCTGAAGGACGGCGGACGGGTGTCGGGGGCCTTCTGCTACGAGCGCGAGACCGGGCGCTTCTTCGTCCTGGAGGCCCCCGCCGTGGTGCTGGCCACCGGCGGGATCGGCAAGTCCTTCAAGACCACCTCCAACTCCTGGGAGTACACCGGCGACGGCCACGCCCTGGCCCTGCTCGCCGGGGCGCCGCTGCTGAACATGGAGTTCGTGCAGTTCCATCCGACGGGCATGGTCTGGCCGCCCTCGGTGAAGGGCATCCTCGTCACCGAATCGGTGCGCGGCGACGGAGGGGTGCTGCGCAACTCCGAGGGCCGGCGGTTCATGTTCGACTACGTCCCGGACGTCTTCAAGGAGAAGTACGCCGAGTCGGAGGAGGAGGGCGACCGCTGGTACGAGGACCCGGACCACAACCGGCGCCCGCCCGAACTGCTCCCCCGCGACGAGGTGGCCCGCGCCATCAACGCGGAGGTGAAGGCCGGCCGCGGCTCCCCGCACGGCGGGGTGTTCCTGGACGTGTCGACGCGGATGCCCGCCGAGCGGATCAGGCGCCGGCTGCCGTCCATGTACCACCAGTTCAAGGAGCTGGCGGACGTGGACATCACCGCCGAGCCCATGGAGGTCGGCCCGACCTGCCACTACGTGATGGGCGGGATCGCGGTCGACTCCGACACCGCCGCCACCGTCGGCGTACCGGGCCTGTTCGCCGCCGGCGAGGTCGCGGGCGGCATGCACGGATCGAACCGGCTCGGCGGCAACTCCCTCTCCGACCTGCTGGTCTTCGGCCGGCGGGCCGGGCTGCACGCGGCGGAGCACGCGGCCGTCCCCGGGCAGCGGCCCGCCGTCTCCCAGGCGGAGGTCGACGCGGCCGCCGCCGAGGCGCTGGCGCCGTTCCACGCCGACGAGGGCGCGGAGAACCCGTACACCCTCCACCAGGAGCTCCAGACGGCGATGAACGACCTGGTCGGCATCATCCGCCGGGAGGGCGAGATGGCCGAGGCCCTGGAGCGGCTGGCGGCCCTGCGCGTACGGGCGGCCCGGGCCGGCGTCGAGGGGCACCGGCAGTTCAACCCGGGCTGGCACCTGGCGCTGGACCTGCGCAACATGCTGCTGGTCAGCGAGTGCGTGGCCCGCGCCGCGCTGGAGCGCACCGAGAGCCGGGGCGGGCACACCCGGGAGGACCGTCCGGCGATGGAACGGGAGTGGCGGCCGGTGAACCTGCTGTGCCGCCCGGTCGATCCGGCTCCCGCCGACCCCGCGGCGGCGCGGATCGCGCTGGAGCGGGTCCGTACCGAGCCGATCCGCCCCGACCTGCTCGCGCTCTTCGAGAAGGAAGAACTGGCCAAGTACCTCGCCGAAGAGGAGCTGTACGGGTGACCACATACGACGCGCGGTTCCGGGTCTGGCGGGGCGACGCGGAGGGCGGGGACCTGCGGGACTTCACCGTCGAGGTGCACGACGGCGAGGTGGTCCTGGACATCGTGCACCGGCTCCAGGCCACCCAGGCGTCCGACCTGGCGGTCCGCTGGAACTGCAAGGCGGGCAAGTGCGGTTCGTGCAGCGCGGAGATCAACGGCCGGCCGCGGCTGATGTGCATGACGCGGATGTCCGTCTTCGACCGGGACGAGACCGTCACGATCACCCCGCTGCGCGCCTTCCCGGTCATCCGCGACCTGGTCACGGACGTGTCCTTCAACTACGCCAAGGCCCGCGAGGTCCCGGCGTTCGTGCCCCCGCCCGGGGTCGCGGCGGGCGAGTACCGGATGCAGCAGGTGGACGTGGAGCGCTCGCAGGAGTTCCGCAAGTGCATCGAGTGCTTCCTGTGCCAGGACACCTGCCACGTGGTGCGCGACCACGAGGAGAACAAGCCGGCGTTCGCCGGGCCCCGCTTCCTGATGCGGGTGGCCGAGCTGGACATGCATCCGCTGGACGCGGCCGCGGAGTCCGGCCTGGACCGCAAGCGGAGCGCCCAGGAGGAACACGGGCTGGGCTACTGCAACATCACCAAGTGCTGCACGGAGGTCTGCCCCGAGGGCATCAGGATCACCGACAACGCGCTGATCCCGCTGAAGGAGCGGGCGGTCGACCGCAAGTACGACCCGCTGGTGTGGCTCGGGAACAAGATCCGGCGGCGTTCAGCCACCGACCCCCGTTAGTTCACTTCGCGGTGGAGAATGCCCCCTGGATGACCGTCGTACGACGTGATCTCAGGGGGCTTCGCGGTGCGGGTGGGGGAAGTACTGGCGGACCGGTACCGGCTGGACCGGCGGCTCGGCGCCGGCGGCATGGGCGAGGTGTGGCGCGGCCACGACCAGGCCCTGCACCGGGCCGTGGCGGTCAAGGTGCTGCTGGACGCGGCGACCAACGAGGAACTGATCGCCCGGTTCCGGCGGGAGGCCACCATCGGGGCGCGCCTCCAGCACCCGGGCATCACCGTCGTGCACGACGTGGGGCAGCACGAGGGGCGGCTGTTCATCGTGATGGAGCTGCTCTCCGGGGAGGACCTGGGGGCGCGGCTGGCCCGCTCCCCGGGCGGGCTCCCGGTGGCCGAGGCCGTCGAACTGGCGGCGCAGACGGCGGAGGCGCTGGCCGCCGCACACGAACAGGCCGTGGTGCACCGGGACCTGAAGCCCCAGAACCTCTTCCTGCTGCCCGGCGGCCGCCTGAAGATCTGCGACTTCGGCATCGCCCACTCCGCCGACGCGACGGCCGGATGGACGGTGACCGGGCGGATGTTCGGCACCCCGCCGTACATGGCGCCCGAGCAGTGGCGCGGCGAGCACGTGGACGCCCGCTGCGACCTGTACGCGCTGGGGTGCGTGCTGTACGCCCTGCTGAGCGGGGAGCCGCCGTTCGGGTCGGCGGAGCCGATGTACGTCCTGATGCGCCGCCACGTGGAGGACCCGCCGCCGCCGCTGCGGGTGCCGGGGATGCCGGCGGAGCTGGGCCGGCTGGTGCCGGCCCTGCTGGCGAAGGACCCCCGGGACCGGCCGGACTCGGCGCAGTGGCTGGCGGGGGCGCTGCGGGGTGTGGCCGGCGGGGCCGGGGGGTCCGGCGGTGGACGGGGTCCGGAGCGCGTCGTGGAGGACGCGGCGCGGGAGCCGGAGGCTGCGCCTGCGCCTGCGCCGGGGGCGGGGTCGGAGGCGGGGACGGGGTCGCGGCCTGGGCCGGGGCTCGGGCCTTGGCCCGGGTTGAAGCCTGGGCCGGGGCTCGAGTCCGAGGCGGGGCCGGGGGCAGGGTCGGGGCTGGGGCGGGGGTCGGGGCTGGGGGCCGTGCCGGGGCCAGGCCCGGAGCCGAGGCCAGGGATGGAGCCCGAGCCGGGGTCCAAGCCCGAGCCCGGGACGGAGCCCGAGCCCGGGTCCAAGCCCGGGTCCGAGCCGGAGCCCGGGTCCGAGCCGGAGCCCGGGTCCGAGCCGGAGCCCGGGTCCGAGCCGGAGCCCGGGTCCGGGTCCGAGCCGGAGCCCGAGCCCGGGTCCGAGCCGGAGCCCGAGCCCGGGTCCGAGCCGGGGTCCGAGCCCGCGCCGGGGCTGTTGCCCGTGTCGGTGCGGGAGTTCGTACGGGAGCTGCTGCTGGAGGCCGAGGAGACGCTGGTCTCCCTGCCGCCCGGCGCCGGCGAGGCCCGCACCGAGGGGCTCGCCCTCGCGGCGGAGGCCGCGGCGCGCTTCGACGCGGGCCTCGCCGGCCGGCTGCTGGCGGACGCCGAGCGGTGGGCCTGGACCGACGGCGACGGCGACGGCGCCCGGGTGGCCGCGCTGCTGACCGGGCTGGCCCGGCGGATCTCGCGGGACGCCCCCGCCCGGACCGAGCGGGTGCTGACCGACGCGCAGCAGGCCCTGTTCGCGGTGTCGGGGCCGAAGCGGCTGGCCCGGCTGCGCAAGGTCGCGGAGGAGCTCGCGGGGGTCGCCCCCGAACGCGGGGTCCGACTGGCCCGGCGGTACTTCGCCGGCAGCTCGGCGGAGGAGGCCGTCCTGGCGCGGGCCGCCCTGGCCTCCGCCCCGGCCGACCTGTCCGGGGCGGAGGGCTACCTGTCCCTGATCCAGAGCCCGACGGTGCGGGCCGCCACCGAGTCCAGGGCCGTCACCGCCGTCGCCCGGCAGGACCTGCCCGCCGCGCTGCGGCTGGCCGCGCGGATACCGGGCGGCGGGGCCCGGGTGCGGGCGCTGTGCCGGGTGGCCGGTGAGCGCTCCGCCGTCGGGGACCGGGCCGGGGCGGCCGAGGCCCTGGCCCTGGCGGAGCAGTCGCTGACCGACACCCGGGACGAGGAACTGGACGCGGCCCGGGCGGCCCTGGAGGCCGCCCGGGACCTGAGCGCGCAGGGCCGCCCCTCCGTACTGGACCCGGCCGTCGCGCAGGAGCGGGCCGCCGCGGCCCGGCGGCTGGCCGAACCCGCCGAGCGGGGGCGGGAGCTGGCCTGGATCGCCCGGGACTGCACGACGGGTGCGCCCTGGCTGGCGGCCGCCGCGGCCGACCCCGGCACGCCGCCCCCGCGCGGGGCCGCCCCGCGCCCCGGCGCGGCCGGGCCCCGGCCCCCGGCGGAGTGGCGCGCCGGGGACCGGCCGGACGCGCTGTACGCCGCCGGGGAGCGGGTGGTGTGGACGGCGGGGGCCGAGGTCGGCGCCGCGGACGCCGCGACGGGGGCCGGCCGCTGGACGGCC
Source organism: Streptomyces sp. NPDC090077 (assembly GCF_044747545.1). NCBI lineage: Bacteria > Bacillati > Actinomycetota > Actinomycetes > Kitasatosporales > Streptomycetaceae > Streptomyces > Streptomyces sp. NPDC090077. The sequence goes on along the minus strand of NZ_JBIVEG010000007.1, from coordinate 138,905 downwards.
TACGCCGACGAGGGGGTACGGGCCCGGCCCCTGCCGGAACCGGAGCGGGTGTGGTGCGCCGCCGACGCGGACACCGTGTGCGTGGTCGTGGGGTCGGGCGGCGGGTCGCGCGGGCGGCTGGTGGTCCGGGACCCGGCGGACGGGCGGGTGCGGTGGTGGCGGGAGCTGTCGGAGCCGGCCTCGCCCACCCCGGTGGCGGGGCTGGTGCTGCACGCGGCGGAGGGCGAGCTGACCGCCCTGGACAAGGCGGCCGGGGACCCGGTGTGGCGGCATCCGCTGCCGGCCGGGGCGGCGTTGACCGTCGCGGGCGAGTGCCTCGTCCTCGGGGACGGCCGGCAGCTGCGGGCGCTCCACCTGCCGAGCGGGACCCCGTTGTGGTCCTGGCCGCGCGGCTACGACGCCGGCGCGCGCCCGGCGCCCGACCACCTGCCGGGCGGACCGGTGCACGTCCTGGACCGCGGTGTCCTGCGCGCCCTGGACCGGCGCAAGGGCTACGAGCTGTGGCGCTTCGAGCCGGGGGTGCCGGCGGCGGGGCTGCTCGTCGAGGACGGGGTGGTGTACGCGGCCGCGTACCGGGCGGAGCAGGGCTGGGACGTGGTGTTCGCCCTCGACGCGGAGAGCGGGGCGGTGCGGTGGCAGCGGCCGGTGACGCGGCGGGAGGGCACGGCGTGCGTGCTGGAGCTGCTGGGGGTGCGGCGGGGGGTGCTGTACGTGAAGTCCGCGCACGGCGGGCGGCGCGGGCTGCTGGGGCGGGTGGCCCTGCCGTTCGTGACGGGCCTGGACACCGGTACGGGCAAGCCGCGCGGGCACTGGGAGCATCCGGCGGACGCCCCCGAGCCGGTGGTCGCGGCCGGCACGCTGCTCCATGCCCGGCCGAGCCTCGGGGGCCTGCCCCTGGCCCCCTTCTGACGCGGTCCTCGCACCGCTCAGCGCCGGGGCGCCTCCCCGGCTTCGCGCCGGTCCGGGTGGCGGGGGCCGGTACGTCGCCTGCGGGTGGCTGCGCCGCTGCGCGGGGCGGAGGTCCCCTACCCGCCCTTCCACCGTTCCCCGGGCGCTGCCCGGACCCGCGCCTCAAACGCCGGCGGGGCTGATTTCAGCCTCGCCGGCGTTTGAGGCGCGGGGGTCTGGGGGCGGAGCCCCCAGGGAACGGGCGAAGGGCGGGTAGGGGACCTCGACCCGGCCCGCCGGCCGCCCGGCGAGCTCCGGGTGCGGGGGGACAGAGCGGGACATAGCCTCCCCATGTGTATCCGCTGAGAGGCACCGCTGCCCTCCGGGGCCTGATCGTCGCCGCCGCGCTGCTCGCACTGCTCGCGCTGCCGACGCAGTCGGCCCACGCCGAAGACCCCGTCGCGCTCTCGCGCCAGGGGCAGGTCACCGACCGCGTCGGCGCCCTCGGTGACCGGGGGCCCGCCGTGGCCGCCGCCCTCGACCGGCTCTACGCCGCCCGGAAGGTCCAGCTGTTCGTGGCGTACGTACGCGACTTCTCCGGCCGCGGCGCGCAGAGCTGGGCGGACGCGACTGCGCAGAAGAACGGCCTCGGCCGGGACGACGTGCTGCTCGCGGTGGCGACCGGGGACCGCCAGTACGCCTATTCGGCCGATGTCGACTCCGGTTTCACCGAGGCGCAGCTCGCGGACGTGGCCCGGACCGCCATCGAGCCCGCCCTGCGCGAGAACGACTGGGCGGGTGCGGCCATCGGCGCGGCGAACGGCTACGACGCCGTGCTCGGCGGGAAGCCCGTGCCCGTGCCCGCCGTCACCCCCGGCCCCGCCGACCCCGGTGGCGCGGCGGAGGGGGAGGGCGGGGCCGGGGACTTCGTGCTGCCGGTGGTCGCCGTCGGGGCGGCCGGGGCGCTCGGGGTGTACGCGTACCGGCGCCGCAGGAAGCGCGGCGGGACGGACCGGGGCACCACCACGGCCCACGCCGGCTGGGGCGGGGCGCGGGCCGGGCCCGCTCCGTTGCCCGAGCTCGACGCCAGGGCGAAGGCCCTGCTGGTGGAGACCGACGACGCCGTCCGCACCAGCACGGAGGAGCTCGGCTTCGCCACCGCGCAGTTCGGCGACGAGGCGGTCGGCACGTTCACCGCGGCGGTGGCGTACGCCAAGGACGAGCTGACGCACGCCTTCCGGCTGCGCCAGCAGCTGGACGACGCCTACCCGGAGGACGAGGCGACCCGGCGGCGGATGCTGGAGGAGATCGTGGCCCGCTGCGCGGAGGCGAACCGCAGGCTCGACGCCGAGTCGGCGGCCTTCGACCGGCTGCGGGACCTGGAGAAGAACGCCCCGCAGGCCCTGGCCGCGGTGGAGGCGCGGTTCCGTGCGCTGGCCGGCCGTACGACGACCGCCGCGGCGACCCTGACCGCGCTGACGGGCCGCTACGCGGATTCCGCGGCCGCGCCGGTGGCGTCCAATCCGGAACAGGCCGAGGACCGGCTGCTGTTCGCGACGACCAGTCTCGGCGAGGCGCGGGCCGCCCTCGGCGGCGGGGACAACGGCCGGGCCGCCGTGCACGTACGGGCCGCCGAGGGCGCGGTGGACCAGGCCGCGACCCTGGTGGACGCGGTCGAGCGGCGGGCGCAGGAGCTGGCGGAGGCGGCCGGGAAGCTGCCGGGGGCGCTGACCGAGACGGAGACGGACCTCGCCGACGCCCGCGGCCTGCTCACCGGTACCCAGGCGGGCTCCGCCACGGGCGACCTGCGGGGCCGGATCGGCCGGGCGGAGTCCGTGGTGGCCGACGTCCGGCGGGAGCAGGAGGCCGGCCGGTACGACCCGATCGACGCGCTGCGCCGGGTCGAGGAGGCGGACGCGGCCCTGGACGAGGCGCTGGCGGGGGCGCGGGAGCAGGAGTCGGGGCGGCGGCGGGCGGCGTCGCTGCTGGACCAGGCGCAGCTGTCGGCCCGCAGTGCGATCGGCGCGGCGGCGGACTACGTGACCACCAGCCGGGGCGCGGTCGGCAGCCAGGCCCGGACCCGGCTGGCGGAGGCGCAGCGGCACCTGGAGCGGTCGGCGTCGCTGGCCGGCCCGGATCCGGCGGGCGCGCTGGCGGAGGCCCAGCAGGCGGACTCGCTGGCCCGGCAGGCGCAGCAGCTGGCGGAGGAGGACGTACGGGCGTACCGGAACCCGTACGCGGGGCAGCGCGGGGGCGGCGGCCGGGGCGGTGCCGTGCTCGGCGGGATCATCCTCGGCGAGATCCTCCGGGGCGGCGGCGGCCGGGGCGGGTTCGGCGGCGGGGGCGCCTTCGGCGGAGGCGGGGGCGGGGGCGGGTTCGGCGGCGGACCGGGCTCGTACGGCGGCGGCGGCACCCGCGGCCGCATGGGCGGCGGCGGCCGCATGGGCGGCGGCGGCCGCTTCTGAACGACGAGGCACCAGACGGACCGGAACCCCTCAGGAAGGACCCCGATGAGCAAGCAGACCATCCTCGGCCGTGTCACCCAGCTCGCGAAGGCCAACATCAACGCGCTGCTGGACCAGGCGGAGGATCCGCAGAAGATGCTCGACCAGCTGATCCGCGACTACGCGAACAACATCTCGGAGGCCGAGCAGGCGGTGGCGACGACCATCGGCAACCTGCGGATGCTGGAGGCCGACCACAAGGAGGACGTGGACGCGGCCGCAGAGTGGGGCGGCAAGGCCCTGGCGGCCAGCCGGAAGGCGGACGACCTGCGCGCGTCGGGGGCGGCGGCGGAGGCGGACCGCTTCGACAACCTGGCGAAGGTGGCCCTGGGCCGGCAGCTGCAGTCGGAGAAGGAGGCGGCGACGTCGGAGCCGGTGATCGCCGCTCAGACGGAGGTCGTGGACAAGCTCAAGGCGGGCCTGTCCGCGATGAAGGACAAGCTGACGGCGCTGCAGGCCAAGCGGGACGAGCTGGTGTCGCGGGCGAAGACGGCACGGGCGCAGAACACGATGCTGGACGCGGTCAAGAACATCGACGTGCTGGACCCGACGAGCGATCTGAACCGCTTCGAGGAGAAGGTGCGGCGGGAGGAGGCGATGGCCCTGGGCAAGTCGGAGCTGGCGGCCTCCTCCCTGGACGCCCAGTTCGAGGCGCTGGACGACCTCGACCGGTCCTCGGAGGTCGAGGCCCGCCTGGCCGCCCTGAAGTCCCGGGCGGCCTGAACGGGTCCCTCCTCAGCCGTACATGCTCAGCAGCTGCTCCGCCGACAGCTCGGTGACCGCCTCTCCCGGTGCGCCGCCCGGCATCGGGAGCGGGAGTTCGAACCAGACGGTCTTGCCGCGGTGGGTGCGGCGGGTGCCCCAGCCGGCCGAGAGCAGGCCGACGAGCTGGAGGCCCCGGCCGCCCTCGTCGGTGTCCCGGGCGCGGCGGCGCCTGGGCTGGGCGAGGTTGCCGTCCCAGACCTCGCAGACCAGGGTCCGGTCCAGCAGCAGCCGCAGCCGGATCTCGCCCTCCCCGTACCGCAGGGCGTTGGTGACGAGTTCACTGACCAGCAGTTCCGTGGTGTCGAGGAGGCCTTCCAGGCCCCAGCCGGGCAGTTTGGCGCGGGCCAGTTCCCGGGCCCGGCCCACCGAGCGGGCCTCCCGGGGCAGCTGCCAGTCGCCGACGGCGTCGACGGGCAGACCCTGGACCCGGGCCATGAGGAGGGCGATGTCGTCCTCGCCGTGGCGGGTGTGGAGGGTGTTCAGGACGTGGTCGCAGACCTCCTCCAGGGGGCGGGACGGATCGGCGACCGCCCCGCGCAGCCCGCGCAGGCCTTCTTCCAGGGGGTGGTCGCGGGATTCGACCAGCCCGTCGGTGTAGAGGGCGAGCAGCGCGCCCTCGGGGAGTTCCACCTCGACCTCCTCGAAGGGTTCGCCGCCCACCCCGAGCGGCATGCCGGTCGGGATCTCCAGCAGCAGCCCGGGGCGCGGGTCGGCGCCGTCCTCGGCGGGTTCGACGAGGACGGGCGGCATGTGGCCGGCGTTGGCGATGGTGCAGCGCCGGGTGACGGGGTCGTAGACGGCGTACACGCAGGTGGCGAGGTAGACCTCGGAGCGGTCGGCGTCGCGGGAGTGCAGGGCGGCGCGGGAGGCCTGCTGGGCGCCGCCGGGGGCACCGAGGCCGCGGGCGACCTCGTCGAGGGCGGTGAGCACCTCGGCCGGTTCGAGGTCCAGCAGGGCGAGGGTGCGCACGGCGGTGCGGAGTTCGCCCATGGCGACGGCGGCGCGCAGGCCGCGGCCCATGACGTCGCCGACGACGAGGGCGGTGCGGTGGCCGGGCAGTTCGATGACGTCGAACCAGTCGCCGCCGACCTCGGTGGCGGCGTTGCCGGGCAGGTAGCGGCAGGCGATGTCGAGGCCGGCGGCCTCGGGGTCGCCGGGCGGGAGCAGGCTGCGCTGGAGGATCAGGGCCCGTTCGTGCTCGCGCCGGTAGAGGCGGGCGTTGTCGATGCAGACGGCGGCCCGGGCGGCGAGTTCCACGGCGACGGCCCGGTCGCGTTCGCCGAAGGGCTCGCTGCCCTTGGTGCGGGAGAACTGGGCGAGGCCGACGACGGTGTCGTGGGCGACCATCGGGACGATCAGGGTGGACTGGACGAGGTCGTCGGGGCCCGCGGCGTCGACCAGCCGGGGGCGTGCGGTGCGCAGGGCCATCGCTCCGGGTGAGGCGGCGGGGTAGCGGTGGGTCTCTCCGACGGCGACCAGGGCGCCGGGTCCCGAGAGGGGGGCGTCGGAGACGGCGGAGGCGAAGGCCACCCTGCGCAGTTTCGCGGAGGGGGCGCGGCGGGCGCCCTGGTCGGGCAGCGAGGGCATGCCGGGGCCCTGGGGCCGGGCGGGCCGGTCGTCGTCGCCGAGCAGCAGGCCCTGGTAGAGGTCGACGGCGGCCAGGTCGCAGAAGCCGGGGACGGTGACGTCGAGGAGTTCGCGGGCGGTGGTCTCCAGGTCGAGGGAGTTGCCGATGCGGTGCCCGGCCTCGTTGAGGAGGGCGAGGTTGCGGCGGACCCCGGCGGCCTCGCGGGCGGCGAGGTGGCGGCGGGTGACGTCGGTGCCGAGGCCGGCGACGCCGATGGGGCGGCCGGTGCCGTCGTGGACCCGGTAGAGGTTGATGGACCAGTGGCGGTCGTCGCGGCTGCGGGGGGTGGCTCCGGTGATCCGCAGGTCGGTGACGGAGACGCCGGTCTCCAGTACCCGGCGCAGGGCTTCGGCCATCCGGTCGGCCTCGTGGGGCGGCAGGTAGTCGTGGACGGTCCGGCCGCGGTGCTCGGCGACGGTGCCGCCGAAGACGGTCGCGAAGCGCCGGTTGGCCCGCTGCACGGTGAGGTCGGTGCCGAAGAGCAGGAACCCGAAGGGAGATTGGCCGAATATGGCCTGTGATGCGGCGAGGTCGGACTCGATGCGGCGCAGGGCGCGTACGTCGACGACGACGCAGAGTGCGGCCCGCTCGGCGCTCTCGGTCTGGGTGGGCATCACATAGATCTCGGCCACCCCGTGGGCCCCCTGGCCGCCGGGGATCCGGAAGGGGATCAGGCCGGTCCATTCCTTGCCGTCGAGGATCTCGGCGACCTTGCGGTGCCCTCCCTCGCGCAGCTCGGGCGGCATGAAGGCCTCGACCGGGTCGCGGCCGACGGCCTGTGCCGCGGGGAGGCCGAACAGTTCCTCGGCGCGCAGGCTCCACTGGTCGATGAGCCCGTCAGGGCCGATCGAGAAGGAGGCGACCTTTATGTAGTCGTATATCGAGCCAGGCGGACTGCTGTGCCACAGGGAGTCGTGCAAAGGCTCCCCGGGCACCCGGGCCTGATGTGTCTGCGCAGGTATCTCGCTCACGCGACCGTCCCCTCCAGCTCACCGCAACCGGACCGGCCATGACCGAAGTATTCAGCACCACGGCCCCGTACGGCACGGCGTTCACGATCACAAAAGGGTCCCGTTGTTTTCCGGCCATGTCCGGTGGTCTCCCCAGACGCCGCCCGGGAGACCCACTGCCGCCCTTCTCCTTGTTACTCACCAGGAAGAGCCAACTCGAACCACACGGTTTTCCCCGTCTTCCCGTGCCGGGTCCCCCAGCGGCGCGCGGAGACGGCGACGAGGTGCAGGCCGCGCCCGCCCTCGTCGTCCGGGTTCGCGACGCGCTCGCGGGGCGGATCCGGAAGCGGATCGGAGACTTCCACGAGCAGGGCCGGGCCGCCAGCCAGGTCCGGTGCGGCCGGATTGCGCCGTACCAGGCGGACTCCGATCGGGCCGGAGGCGTAGCGCAGGGAGTTGGTGACCAGCTCGCTGACCAGCAGGACGGTCACGTCGCCGACGGAGTCCAGCCCCCAGGAGCGGAGGGTGCCGCGCACGGCGTGGCGTGCGGTGCGGACGGCACCGGGCTCGGCTGGGAAGGCCCACTCGGCGCATTCACCGTCTGTGTCGATCACGCCGATCACTTCCCGGGCCACCAGCGACCCCAGTCAGGTTCGTCGGGACGAAAGGGGGACGAGATTGGGACTAATAGCGACATACCCGATATTCGGGGCGCCGTACCACCCGATCCCCCACGCACCGGCGCACTGTGGCGCAGACGGCCTAGAGCGGGAGCGTCACGCGCCCCGGTGCGCCCCGCCGTGCGACTCGGCACCGGTTTCGGCACCGGTTTCGGCGCCCGTTCCCGCGTCCGCTCCGGTCCCCGTCCCGGCGTCCGCTCCGGCGCGCAGCCGGCGGCCCGCCTCCTCGACGAAGGGCCGGTCCTGGTCGAGCCAGTCCACCGAGTCCAGCTCGTGCGGGGCGAGCCAGCGCAGCTCGTCGTGGTCCTCCAGCGGCTCGGGCTCCCCCGAGAGCAGCCGGGCCGTCCACACGTGCAGGACCAGGTCGGGCCGCAGCCGCCACTCCCCCGGGATCCGCTCCAGCGCCTCGGTCTCCACGCCGAGCTCCTCGCGCAGTTCGCGCACCAGCGCCTCGGGCACGGTCTCGCCCGGCTCGGCCTTGCCGCCCGGGAGTTCCCACCGGCCGGCCAGCTCGGGCGGCGCACTGCGCCGGGCGGCCAGCAGGCGCCCGTCACGACAAAGGGCTCCGCCCACGACCACGCGTACAGTCATGGGCGGAGCCTATGCCAGCGCCTTCAGCCGATTCAGTTGGTGGTGGCGGTCTGGCTTTCCTGTCCGATCCGCTCGACCCAGTAGAGCTGCTTGTGTCCGCGGTCGTCGAGGCTGTCGACGACCTTCTGGGCCTCGGCCCGGGTGGGGTAGCGGCCCACCCGGTAGCGGTTGCCGTTGTCGTCCTGACGTATGACCAGCCATGGAAGCAGGGCACCGCTGTCGGTCATCGCGCTTCACCCTCCGCCGCTGTACCTGCCCAGGAAACCGCATTGCGCATATGCCCGAGCTTACGCCCGACCTTTACTGAGCGGATACGGTTTTTCACGAAGAGGTACCTGGGGGGCGTACGCATCCGGCCAGGCGTACGAGCGGGTCGTGCGCGCCGGTCCGGACCCGGCGCACGGAGCACACCGGCGGGTGGGCGGCGTGGGGGCGGCCGCGGCGGCCCCCGCCCCACACTCGAACAGGGGTCCGGGGCGCGCCCCGGACCCCTGCGATACGACCGAAAACCCCGCGCTTGGCCTGTTACCGGACAGGCAGGTGGTACGAGAGGCGGTAGCGGTCCGCCGGCACGACCACGTCCGCGGTCTCCACGGCGCGGCCCGAGGCGAAGTACGTGCGGCTCACCACGAGCACCACGTGCCCCGGCACCCCGCCCAGCGACATGATCTCCTCGGCCAGGCCGGGGCGGGCCCCGACCTCCTCGACCACGTTGTCCACGACCACGTCGATGGCGGCCATCCGGTCCACCACCCCCGAGCCGCCGAGCGGCCCCTCCTCGGGCAGCATCACCGGGGTCCGGCCGGTCACGGCCAGGGGCTCCCAGGAGGTGGAGAGCATCATGGCCTCCCCCGCGTCGCGGAAGACGTACCGGGTGCGCATGACCCGGTCCCCGGGCTCGATGCCGAGGCGCTGCGCGATCCGGTCCGGCGCGGCCGTCTGCTCGCTGCTGGACTCCCACGTGCCGCGCGCGCCCGCCTCGGCCTGCTCCTGGCGGAACGGCGTCGAGGCCCCGGACGTCCGGTAGCCGGAGCGGGCCACCCGCCGGGGCACGGGCTGCTCGCGCACGTAGGTGCCGGACCCGGAGCGGCCCTCCACCAGCCCCTCGGCCATGAGGACCTTGCGCGCCTCCAGCGCCACGGTGTCGGAGACCCCGTACTCCTCGCGGATCCGGGCCTGGGAAGGGAGCCGGGCGTGCGGGGGCAGGGAGCCGTCCACGATCTTCCGTCGCAGATCCCCGGCCACGCGGAGATAGGCCGGCTGCTCACCGAAAGTCACGAGCCACTCCCATCAGGTTGACAGACAGCTACACCCTGGCAACCGACGGTTGAGCAGCGCAAGCACGGGCCAGAGTTTCACTCGATGTGATGAACCCAGGTCACTCAAACCCGTTACCACGCGTTACGCAGAGGACCTCAGACGGACTCCACCGAAGGCCCCCGCCCGGACCCGCCCGGACCCGACTCCAGCCACTGCGGCACCCGCGTCGAGAGCCCGTACGAGCCGCGCAGCGCCTTCTCCGTGTCCACCGACAGCGCCGCCAGCGCCGCGTCCCACGCCCGCTGGAAATCGGCCGGCCGCGTCGCCCGGGCGGCCCGCTGCCACTCCTTGCGCGCGGCCGCGAGCTCCTTGAGCTGGGCGACCGCCGCCGGGCCCGTGGCCTCGCGCGAGGTGACGCCCTGGAGCACCCGCTCCTCCGCCGCCAGCGCCTCGTCCACGCCCCGCGCCCACTTCTGGTGCTCGCCCAGCGCCTCGTCGAGGTCCCGCTCGGGAGCGCGCCCCAGCGCCTGGTCCACCGTGTTCAGCGCGCTCAGCAGGGTCACCTGGTCCGGCGTCAGCATGCCCGCATCCTTGCGCAGACTGCCCTTGTGGTCCTGCGTCGACGTGCCGACCAGGCACAGGAGCCGGCGGTCGCCGGACTGCCAGCCGTCCGGCGAGGGGGTGAAGTAGAACATCTCCGCGTAGTCGGGCAGCGCCCACGAGTCCATCGCGTACGCGTCCTGCGCCTTCCAGCAGGTGTCCGTGGACGTCTCCTTCAGCCACCCCTTGCCGGGGTAGGGGCCCGGCCTGAGCGTCGTCGCGGACGTCACCTCGGCGTCGTGCACCCGGTCGCAGCCGACCCGGTAGGTGAAGCGGGCCTCGTCCAGGAGGTCGCCGCCGGGGACGTTGAAGCAGTCGCCCACGCGCAGCTCGTCCATGCCCGTCAGCCGGCCCTCGACCTCCTCGGGCGCCGGCACCCCGCCCAGCGCGCCGGTGAAGTGCTCCGCGTACCGGGTGACGCCGACGGTCAGGACCGCGGTCGTCAGCAGCGACACCACCAGGCCCGCGACGGCGAGGGCGCGGCCCCTCTCCCCCTTGCGCGCGATCTGCACCAGCGCCACGACGCCGAAGACGATCCCGAGCGGCGGGAAGCACAGCAGCCCGACCAGCAGGGAGGCCAGCGCGAACCCGTTGAGTGCGGGCGGGTGCCCGTACGACGGCGGCGGTCCCCACACCGGCGGCGGCGACGGCGGGGGCCAGGAGTGGCCCGGGCCGGCGGGGGGATGTTGCGGGGGCGGGGTGCTCACGGGGTGAGTGCTCCATCACGGGCGGCGCGAACGAATGCGCGAAATAGTACGCAGCGGGGGCGACCGACTAGTCGGTCGCCCCCGCGTTCATCGCGCGATCCAGCCTGTTATCGCGCCCCTCGCCACCCGGTCACCCGGGCGGAGGACCTGGACTCCGCGCCTGCCGTCAGAACTGCAGCGCCCAGGAGTCGATCTTGCCGGTGTCGACGTTGGCGTTGTCGTTCACCCGCAGCTTCCACACCCCGTTGGCCACCTCGGACGAGGCGTTGACCGTGTAGGAGCGGATGATGTTGTCGGCGCTGCCGCCGCTGCGGTTGTGCAGGTTGTAGAGCGTGCCGTCGGGGGCGACGAGGTCGACCTTCAGGTCACCGATGTAGGTGTGCTTGATGTCGACCGAGACGCTCAGCGCGGCCGGGGCGTTGCCGGGGATCCCGCTGACGGTGACCGGCGACTCGACGGTGGCGTTGTCGTTGACCGCGTAGTCGGCGGTGTTCTCGAACTTGGTGCCCGGGTTCGGCGGCGTGGTGCCCGCGCCCACGTTCAGCAGCCGGTTGGGGGATCCGGTGCCGGGGCCGGTCACCACGTTCGGGGTGGCCGCCGCGACGAGGCCGTCGCGGACCTGCGCCGGGGTGCTCGCCGGGTTCTGCGAGAGGTAGAGGGCCGCCGCGCCGACGACGTGCGGGGTGGCCATCGAGGTGCCCGAGATGGTGTTCGTCGCGGTGTCCCCGGTGCCCCAGGCGGAGGTGATGGAGGAGCCCGGCGCGAAGATGTCCAGGATGCTGCCGTAGTTGGAGAAGCTGGACTTGGCGTCGGTGTTGGTGGTCGAGCCGACGGTGATGGCCTCGGCGACGCGCGCCGGGGACTTGCTGGAGGCGTCCGTGGACTCGTTCCCGGCCGCGACGCCGTAGGTGATGCCGGCGGCTATGGAGTTGCGTACGGCGGTGTCGAGCGCGGAGTCCGCGCCGCCGCCGAGCGACATGTTGGCCACGGCCGGCTTGACGGCGTTGCGGGTGACCCAGTCGATGCCGGCGACCACCTGGGCCGTCGTGCCGGAGCCGTTGTTGTCGAGGACGCGGACGCCGACGATCTTCGCCTTCTTGGCCACGCCGTACGCGCCGCCGGCGACGGTTCCGGCGACGTGCGTGCCGTGGCCGTGGCCGTCCTGCGCGGTGTTGTCGTTGTCGACGGCGTCGAAGCCGTAGGAGGCGCGGCCGCCGAAGTCCTGGTGCGTGATGCGGACGCCGGTGTCGATGATGTACGCGGTGACGCCCTCGCCGGCCTTGTCGGGGTAGGTGTAGCTCTGGTCGAGCGGGAGGGCCCGCTGGTCGATGCGGTCCAGGCCCCAGGACGGCGGGTTGGGCTGGGTGGCGTCGACGGTGAAGGTGCGGTTCTGCACGACCGACTGCACGGCCGGGTCCGCGGCGAGCTTTCTGGCCTGCGCCTCGGAGACCTCGACGGAGTAGCCGTTGAGGGCCGCGCTGTAGGTCCGGTCGATCCTGGCGCCGTACCGCTTGGCGACGGCCTTGCCGCTGTCCGCGGTGGAGCGGGCGGCGGAGTCCTTCAGGGTCACGATGTAGCTGCCGGGGACGGCTCCGGCGACGCCGGCGTTCTCGATGACGCCCTGGGGGCCGCCGTCGGCCGCGGAGGCGGGTAAGGCGGCGGCCGCGCCGAGCGCGAGGGCGACGACGGCGGTCGCGCTGACGCCGGCGATCCTCCGGCGGGTGTGACGCATCACGGACATGTGGGGGGTCCTCCTCGTAGGGGTGGCGTGGGTGCCGGGCGGCGGTGCGCGGACATGCGGAAGAACTCCTTTTAAGCATGTCCATGACAACGAATCCCGCCCCAACGGGCCGCCGTCCCCGAAAGGTTGACCCACCCCCGCGCCATCCCACAAGAGCACAACGGGCGCACCATGGACGCGTAACATCCGTGCCATACAACGGCCATGAACGAGCAAAGGTGCTCAGCACATGACGCACGCACTTCCTGGTTACGTCTGCCCCGAGGACGGCACGCACGCGGACGTGCGGACCGCGCCGTGGTGCTGCCCGCTGTGCGGGGGCCCCTGGGACCTCGACTTCGCACCCGATCCGGCCATCCCCCTCGAACCGGCGGCGGGACCCCACTCGCTGTGGCGGTACGCGCCCGCGCTGCCGCTGCCGGGGGCGTTCTCGGTCTCGCTCGCGGAGGGGCACACCCCGCTGGTGCCGCTGGCGGAGCGGATTCACGCCAAGCTCGACTTCCTGATGCCGACGCTGTCCTTCAAGGACCGGGGCGCGGTCATGCTCGCCGAACTGGCCCGCCGGCTGGCTCCGGAGCGGGTGATCGCCGACAGCAGCGGCAACGCGGGGACGTCCGTGGCGGCGTACTGCGCGCGGGCCGGGCTGAGTTGTGAAGTTTTCGTGCCCGAGGGCACCTCGGAGAAGAAGACGGAGCAGATGCGGGCGCACGGGGCGTCCGTACGTCTGATCGCGGGCGGCCGGGAGGCCACGGCGCGGGCCGCGCGGGCGGCGGCGGACGAACCGGGGGTCTTCTACGCCAGCCACGTCTTCAACCCGTACTTCCTGCACGGGACGAAGACGTACGCGTACGAGATCTGGGAGGCCCTCGGCGGGCGGCTCCCGGAGGCGCTGGTCGTACCGGTCGGCAACGGCACCCTGCTGCTGGGCGCGGCGCTGGCGGTGGAGGAGCTGGCGCGGCACGGCGTACGTCCGCCCGCGCTGATCGGGGTGCAGGCGGAGGCGGTGTCCCCGCTGGCGGCCGCCTTCGCGGCGGGCGCCGAGGACGCCGACCCGGTCCCGCAGCTGCCGACGGCGGCGGAGGGCATCGCGATCCCGGCCCCGCCCCGGGCCCGGCAGATCCTGGCGGCGGTCCGCAAGTCCGGCGGCACCTTCCTGACGGTCCCGGACGACCGGTTGCGCGAGGCCCAGCGGGACCTGGCGCGGCGGGGCCTGTTCGTGGAGCCGACGGCGGCCGCCTGCTGGGCGGCGGTGGCCCCCGGCGCCCCCGGCGACCCCCTGCGCGGGCGCACGGCGGTCCTCCCCCTGTGCGGCGCGGGCGCCAAGACGGGACTGGCCGCTTCCTGAGGGTCCCGAGGGCCCTGAGGGGCAGAGGTCGGAAAACCGCCAGCCGGGCGGGGCCGGATCTGTTCAACTGACCCCATGACCAGCAACCTTGACCTCGCCGCCCGGGCCGCCGCCTTCACCGCGCTGCACACCCCCGCCGCCCCCCTCGCCCTCGCCAACGCCTGGGACGTCGCCAGTGCCCGTCTCGTCGAGGCCGCCGGGGCGGCGGCCGTCGCCACCACGAGTGCCGGGGTCGCCTGGTCGCTCGGGGCGCCCGACGGGGACTTCCTCGCGCGGGACCGGGCGCTGGAGCTGATCGCCCGGGTGGCCTCGGCGGTCTCCGTGCCCGTGACCGCCGACATCGAGGGCGGGTTCGCCGCCGACGCCGCTGGGGTCGGGGAGACCGTCGCCGGGGTGCTGGCCGCCGGGGCCGTCGGCATCAACATCGAGGACCGCCACCGCGCCCCCGCCGAGCAGGCGGAGCGGCTGGCCGCGGCCCGGGCCGCGGCCGACGCGGCCGGGGTGCCGCTGTACGTGAACGCCCGCGTGGACACGTACCTCCTCGGGCTCGGCGAGGAGTCCGCCCGCCTGGACGAGACCCTGTCCCGGGCCGCCGCCTACCTCGCCGCCGGCGCCACCGGCGTCTTCGTGCCCGGCGTCACCGACCCGGCCACCGTCGCCGAGCTCGCCAAGGGCGTCGACGGCCCGCTCAACGTGCTCGTCGGCCCGGGCGCCCCCTCCGTCGCCGAGCTCGGCGCCCTCGGCGCGGCCCGCGTCAGCCTGGGCTCCTGGGTGGCCGAGGCGGCCTACGCCGTGGTCCGGCGCGCCACCGAGGAGCTGCTGGCCGGCGGCACGTACGGCTCCCTCGCCGGATCCCTGCCGTACGGGGAGCTGAACGCCCTGCTCAAGGGCTGAGATATCGAGAAGCGTGCATCGGACACCGACCATAGGATCCCGGCATGGGCACCTCGACTCCGACCGACAGCACGGACGCCAGGGCGGACGCGTCCCGCCGCACCACCGGGGCCGTGTGGTTCGCGCTCGCGCTCGTGTACGTGGTCTGGGGATCGACCTACCTCGGCATCCGGATCGTCGTCGAGACCATGCCGCCCTTCCTGTCCGCCGGGGCCCGCTTCATCACCGCCGGCCTGGTGCTGGCCGGCATCGTCGCCTGCAAGTTCGGGCCGGGCGCGCTCAGGATCACGGCCGCGCAGGCCCGCTCGGTGGTGCTGGTCGGCCTGCTGCTGATCCTGGGCGGCAACGGCCTGGTGGTGCTGGCCGAGACCTCGATCCCGTCCGGGCTGGCGGCATTGCTGGTCGCGTCGGTGCCGATGTGGGTGGTGGTGCTGCGCGCCGCCACCGGGGACCGGCCGCCGCTGCGCACCCTGGCCGGGGTGCTGGTGGGCCTGGCCGGGCTGGCGGTGCTGACCAGCCCGGGGCTCAGCGGCACGGTCCACCTGGGCGGGGTGCTGCTGGTGCTGGGCGCCGCGCTGCTGTGGTCGCTGGGCTCGTTCTCGGCCGGGCGGCTGCCGCTGCCGGAGAATCCTTTCACCGGCTCCGCGTACCAGATGCTGGCGGGCGGGGTCGCCGGGGTGGTGGTGGGGCTGCTGCGCGGCGAGCAGCGCGGCCTGGACCCCGGCTCCTTCTCCACCGCCTCGTGGGTGGCGCTGGGCTACCTGGTGCTGATCGGGTCGGTCGTCGGTTTCACCGCGTACGCGTGGCTGCTCCAGGCGGCGCCGCTGTCGCTGGTGGCCACGTACGCGTACGTCAATCCGGTGGTGGCCGTGGCGCTGGGGGCGCTGATCCTGGACGAGGCGCTGACCCTGCCGATCGTGCTGGGCGGCGCGATCGTGGTGGCGGCGGTCGGCGTGATCGTCAGCACGGAGCGCCGCAAGAAGTAGGCCGGCTCAGCCCTTGGCGGCCTTCTCGTAGAGGGCCTTGGCCTTCTCGTCGTAGAGCGCGGCCGTGGAGTCCACGTCCGTGTCGCCGCCGCTGAGCACCCCGATCAGCCGGCCCGGCTGTCCCGTGCCGCCGCGGTCGGCGATCCAGGGGCTGCCGCTGGTGCCGGTCCAGAAGCCCGAGCAGCTGATGTACAGCATGTCGGGGTCGTCGAGGTCGTGGCGGGTCTGGGTGGTGCAGGACACGGGCTTGTTCTGCGGGTTGTGCTCGGACTCCGGGTAGCCGACGACGGTGACCTCGCGCTCGTACCCGGAGGTCCAGTCGGGTGCGGGGGCCTCGTTCGTGCCGCCGACGGCCTCCTGCACGCTGCGGCCGTCCTCGTCGGGCTCGATGGTGAGGAAGGCGAAGTCGGCGGTGTCGTCGCCCCATTTCGTCCAGCGTTCGTCGACGTGGACGGAGCGGACCTTCCACACGCCGAGGGGCTGGGTGCCGGAGCCCTCCCCGGAGAAGGCGGGCGCGAAGGAGAGCTCGCCGATGGCGAGGCCGTCGTGGGCGACCTCGCCGGGCACCCCGTCCTCGCCCGCCGGGGCGACGCAGTGCGCGGCGGTCGCGACGACGTTGCCCCGGGGGCTGTCGACCACGCTCGCCGTGCACCAGTGCTCCCCGTTGGCCATGAGCACGCCGACGGTGGGGAAGGGGTGCACCGGGCGCTCGCCGGGCGCCTTGAGGAACGCGACGGCGCAGACCATCGCGATCCCCGCGGCGGCGGCCGCCGTCGCCCCCTTCACCACGGGGCTCATCGCACGGCGGGGTCGGGTGTCGGTCCCTGCATCACCTTGCTGATCCACTCCAGGGAGCCCTCCCTCATTCCTCGTACGTACGACTTTCCGTTGTGCTCACCATCCTGGATCACCTGGAGCCGGGTGTGCACGGGGCCCCTGCCGTACTCGCGCATGAACCGCTCGGCCAGGTCGCGGCCGCTCTCCTTGGTGCCGATCTGGAAGTTGATCCAGACCTCCGGACCACCCTCCTTGATCAGCTTCTCGGCGAGCTTCTCGGGGTTGTTCTCGTCCATGGCCTGCCGGTTCCCCTTCCACAGGGGGGAGTCGGGGACGAAATCGACGCCGCTGGCGATGACCGCCTTGAAGCGGTCGGGGTACTTCAGGACGTGCTTGAAGGCGCCGAAGCCGCCCGAGGAGGAGCCCATGAAGGCCCAGCCGTCGCGGGAGGTGAAGGTGCGGAAGTTGGCCTTCGTGAAATCCGGGACGTCATCGGCCATCCAGGTGCCCATCTTCGGCTGGCCGGGGATGTCCGAGCCGTCGAAGTGGTGCTTGGTGTCCGCGTTGATCACCGGCATGACGAGGATGAAGGGCAGGCTGGTACCCGCCTTGACCCCGTCGATCACGGCCTGCTGGAGCCCGAGGCCGGGACCGGTGCCCCAGTAGTTCTTGGGGTAGCCGCGGCCGCCGGGCAGGGAGATCAGCACCGGGAAGGCGCTCTTGGCGTACCGGGGCTCGTCGTACTCCTTGGGCACCCACACCCACACGTCGCCCGTGAAGCCGGACTTCTGGCCGGTCAGGGTGGTCATCGCGATCTGCGTGCCGTCCGGCAGCCGGCTCGTGCGGGTGAACTCGGCCTTGGGCCCGGTGGGCATCAGCACCCCCGGGCGGATGTCCTCGGCGGTGGCCGACTCCTGGATCTTGCCGAAGGAGACCGGATCCCCTATGTCCGAGAAGAGGCCCGCCTTGTACGCCGCGCCGCCCCCGGCGGCG
Source organism: Streptomyces sp. NPDC090077 (assembly GCF_044747545.1). Taxonomy (NCBI): domain Bacteria; kingdom Bacillati; phylum Actinomycetota; class Actinomycetes; order Kitasatosporales; family Streptomycetaceae; genus Streptomyces; species Streptomyces sp. NPDC090077. The sequence goes on along the minus strand of NZ_JBIVEG010000007.1, from coordinate 121,597 downwards.
AGGGCGAGCGCGAGTCCGCCGCCGATCAGGATCTGGCGCCTGCGGGGGCGCCGGGGGCGACGGCCGCCCTTGGTCGTGGGGCCGCCGTCGCCTTGGTGGTCATACTGCACGGATTCGTTCCCGTTCCTTCTCCGGCGCCCTGGTTGGGCGCGGGTCGGACCGATTGGTCCCCCTTAACACCTGTACAGAGGTGTGAACGACCGTATGGGTTGCCTGGGACCGGGGCGACGTGGCGAGGGCCACGTGGCGGAGTCCGGCGACGGTCCGGGGAGGGCTGCGGCCTGCGGGAACGGGAAGGCTTTCGAACGTACGGGGGCGCGGTCAGCCCGCGGCGGGCACGGGTCCCTTCATCACCTTGCTGATCCACTCCAGCGAGCCCTCCTTCATGCCGCGCACGTAGTGCCAGCCGTTGTGCTCGCCGTTCTGGATGTCGCGGATGGTCGTCTTGACCGGGCCCTTGCCGTACTGCTCCGCGAACTTCGTCATCCGGTCCTTGCCGGACTCCTTCGTGCCGACCTGGAAGTTGACGTAGACGTCCGGGCCGCCGTTCGCGATCAGCTTCTCGGCGAGCTTCCCGGGGTCGTTGGCGTCCATCTCCGCCTGGTGGCCCTTCCAGAGCGGGGAGTCGGGGGTGGTCTCGCCGCCGCTGGCGATCACGGCCTTGAACCGGTCCGGGTGCTGGAGGAGCGTCTTCATGCCGACGAAGGCGCCGGAGGAGGCGCCCATGAAGGCCCAGCCGTCGCGGGACCGGTACGTACGGAAGTGGGCGCGGGCGAAGTCCGGGACGTCCTCGGCGATCCAGGTGCCCATCTTGGGCCGGCCGGGTATGTCGGAGCCGTCGTAGTAGTACTTCGCGTCGGGGTTGAGCACGGGCATGACCAGGACGAAGGGCAGGCTGGTGCCGGCCCGCACGCCGTCGGACACGGCCTTCTGGAGGCCGAGGCTGCGGTCGGCCCAGTAGTTGGCGGGGAAGCCGTTGCCGCCGGGCAGGGCGATGAGGACCGGGAAGGCGCTCCTGGCGTACTTCGGGTCGTCGTACTCCTTGGGGGTCCAGACCCAGACGTCGCCCTCGAAGCCGGACTTGGCGCCGGCCAGCCGGGTCCTGGACACGACCGTGCCGTCGTCGAGCGTGGCGGTCTGCCGGAACTCGGACCTCGGGCCGGCCGGCATCTGCACGTCCGGGTCGCCGCTCGGCACGGGCGCGGCGGAGGGCTCCGCCGGCTTCGCGGCGGAGGACGGGGTGGCGGCGGACGGTCCGGGCCCGCCGGGGCGGGCGGCCCCGTCGCCGGAGGACCGGTCCCGGTCCGGGCCGGCGCAGCCGGCCCCGCCCAGGAGCAGCGCGCAGGCGATGCCCGCGCCGGTCCAGCTCGCGCGCCGGGACCTCCTGCGGCCCCGCCCCGGCGCGGGCCGACGGCCGGACGACTGCTGCGGGTACTCGTGCACGGACTTCGCTCCGAACGGTCGGGCCCGCCCCGGGAGGGGCGGTGCGGGCGGGGCGGTGCGGGAGGACTCCCCCACCCCTGCTGATGCGCGGATCCTGCGGGACGTTCCCGGCCTGCGCGGAAACCCGGCCGGAACATCCGGTTTCCGGCGGCTCAGCGCAGGGTGTCGAGCACCTCGGCACAGCGGCCCAGCAGCTCGATGAGCTGCGTCCGCTCCTGCTCCGTGAGGGCGGCGGCGAGGGCGGTCTCGACGCGGACGGCGCCGGTGTCCGCCAGCTCCATCGCGGCGCGGCCCTCCGGGGTGAGCCGGGTCTCCAGCACGTTGCGGTGCCACTCGTGGGGGGTCCGCTCGATGAGGCCGCGCTCGTGGAGGTTCTTCAGGACGGTGTTCATGGTGGGCGGCGTGACCCCGCAGAGCCGGGCGAGGGCGGCCGCCGAGATGCCCGGCTTCTCGGCGAGCCAGAGCAGGGCGGCGTACTGCGGAACCGTTACTGCGGCCGGCTTGCACGCGGTGTTCTTCGCCGCGAGGAGCGCCTGTTCGGCGCGCTTGATGTGGGCGCCGATGCGCTCCTCGGGAGGCATGGAGGTCATGGCCGCATCCTATGACCCTTGCCAGTCATTAGAACTCTAATTACTCTGCGAACACACCGATCAAGAAGGGTTCATCCATGCGCATGCGTTCTCATGGCCTGGTCACCGCCGCGGCCGTCGCCCTGGCAGCCGTCCTGACCACGGGGGCCGCCCCCGCCCCGGCTCCCGCCGCGCCCGCCGTCGGGACGGCGTTCACCCTCCCCGGCTCGAAGGTCTACCCGGAGGGCATAGCCTCCGACCCCCGCACCGGCACGGTGTACGTCGGCTCGTACGCGGACGGCACGGTGTACCGCGCCCGCCCGGGGGCCCGTACGGCCGAGGTGTTCCTCCCGTCCGGCACGGACGGCCGGCGCACGGCGAACGGGCTGCACGTCGACGCGCGGGGCCGCCTGTGGGTCACGGACTCCACGGCCGGGGTGTCGGTGTACGACACGAGGACGGGCGCCCGCCTGGCCCGCTTCGACACCGACGCCGCCGTCCCCCACTTCGTCAACGACCTGGTCGTCACCCCGGACGGCACCGCCTACCTGACGGACAGCGTCCGCGCGGTGATCTACCGGGTCACCCCCGGGCAGCTGCGCGCCGGCTCCGGCCCGCTGACCGTGGCGTACGACCTGAGCGGGCACGTCACCCCGCCGCCGCCCGGCAAGCTCACCCTCAACGGCATCACCGCCGACCGGGACGGCCGCTACCTGCTGACGGTCGACATGACCGCGGGCGAACTGCACCGCGTCGACCTGCGCACCGGCGCCCTGAGCCGGGTCGCCCTGACCGGCGGCGACCTCAAGGCCGCCGACGGCCTCCAGCTCTCCCCCTCGGGCACCCTCCGGGCCGCCCACAACGTCACCAACACGCTGACGCGCTGGCAGCTCACCGAGGACGGCACCCGGGCCCGTCTGACCCGCACCCTCACGGACCCCTCGCTCCAGATCCCCACCACCCTGGCCCACGTCCCCGGCCGCACCCTGGTGGTCCGCTCCCAGTTCGACAAGATGGGCCTCCTGGGCCCCACCACGGGTACGCCCACCACCTTCTCGGTGGCCTCGGTCCAGGGGTGGTGACCCCTCAGAGCCCGGTTCAGAGCCCGGTCAGGTGCTCCGGGCGGACCGGGGTCCTGTCCAGCTCCAGGCCCGTCGCGTTGCGGATGGCGGCGAGGACGGCCGGGGTGGACGACAGGGTCGGGGCCTCGCCGATGCCGCGGACCCCGTACGGGGCCTCGGGGTCGGCCAGTTCGAGGTAGTCGACCGGGATCGTCGGGGTGTCGAGGATCGTCGGGAGCAGGTAGTCCGTGAAGGAGGGGTTGCGCACCTTCGCGGTCTTCGGGTCGACGATGATCTCCTCCATCACCGCGACGCCCAGCCCCTGGACGGTGCCGCCCTGGATCTGGCCGACGACGGACAGCGGGTTGAGCGCCTTGCCCACGTCCTGGGCGACGGCCAGTTCCACGACCTTGACCAGGCCCAGTTCGGTGTCCACCTCCACCACCGCCCGGTGCGCGGCGAAGGCGTACTGCACGTGGCCCTTGCCCTGGCCGGTGACCCGGTCGAAGGGCTCTGTGGGGAAGTGCCGCCACTCGGCCTCGATCTCGACGGCCTCGTCCTCCAGGACGTCGACGAGGCTCGCGAGGACCTCCCCGCCGGAGGTGACCACCTTGCCGCCCTCCAGGAGCAGCCCGTCGGAGGCCCACGCCGGCTGCTGCGCGCCGAACTTGTAGCGTCCGATGTCCAGGACCCGCTCCCGGACGAGCGCGCAGGAGTTCTTCACCGAACCGCCGGTCATGTACGTCTGGCGGCCCGCGGAGGTCGAACCCGCCGATCCGACGTGTGTGTCGGCGGGGTGGATGGTGACCTGCTGGACGCCCAGTTCGGTACGGGCGATCTGCGCGTGGATGGTGACGCCGCCCTGGCCGACCTCCGCCATGGCGGTGTGCACCATGGCGACGGGCTCGCCGCCGATGACCTCCAGGCGCACCCTGGCCGTCGAGTAGTCGTCGAACCCCTCGGAGAAGGCGACGTTCTTGATGCCGACCGCGTAGCCGACCCCGCGGACGATGCCCTCGCCGTGCGTGGTGTTGGACAGGCCGCCCGGCAGCGCGCGCAGGTCGGCCGGGCCGCCGGCGGACTCCCACTGGCGCTGGGGCGGCAGCGGACGGCCCTTGACCATGTCCAGCAGTTCGGCGACCGGGGCGGGGTGGTGCACGACCTGCCCGGTGGGCATGACCGTGCCCTGCTCCATCGCGTTGAGCTGGCGGAACTTCACCGGGTCCATGCCCAGTTCGTCGGCGAGCTTGTCCATCTGGGCCTCGTACGCGAAGCAGGCCTGGACGGCGCCGAAGCCGCGCATCGCGCCGCAGGGCGGGTTGTTGGTGTACAGGCCGACCGCCTCGATGTCCACGTCGTCGATGACGTACGGGCCTGCGGAGAGGGAGGCGGCGTTGCCGACGACGGAGGCCGTGGAGGAGGCGTACGCGCCGCCGTCGAGCACGATCCTGCAGCGCATGTGCGTCAGCTTGCCGTCACGGGTGGCGCCGTGCTCGTACCAGAGCTTCGCCGGGTGCCGGTGGACGTGGCCGAAGAAGGACTCGTAGCGGTTGTAGACCATCTTCACGGGCTTGCCCGTGCGCAGCGCGAGGACGGAGGCGAGGATCTGCATGGAGATGTCCTCGCGCCCGCCGAACGCGCCGCCGACGCCGGCCATCGTCATCCGGACCTTCTCCTCGGGCAGGCCGAGGACGGGCGCGATCTGCCGGAGGTCCGAGTGCAGCCACTGGGTGGCGACGTACAGGTCGACGCCCCCGTCCTCGGCGGGTACGGCGAGGCCGGACTCGGGGCCGAGGAAGGCCTGGTCCTGCATGCCGAAGGTGTACTCGCCGCTGACGACGACGTCGGCCCGGGCGGCGGCCGCGGCGGCGTCGCCGCGGACGATCGGCTGGCGGTGGACGATGTTGGGGTGCGGGACGTGGGCGCTGTGGTGGTCGTCGCGATTCTCGTGGACGAGCACCGCGTCCGGGGCGAGCGCGGAGGCCTCGTCGGTGACGAGCGGCAGCTCCCGGTACTCGACCTTGATCTTCGCGGCGGCCCGGCGGGCGGTCTCGGGGTGGTCGGCGGCCACCAGGGCGACCGGCTCCCCGTGGTGGCGGACCTTGCCGTGGGCCAGCACCGGGGTGTCCCGGAACTCCATGCCGTAGTACTTCACCGGGGACGGCAGGTCGTCGTACGTCATGACCGCGTGCACACCGGGGACGGCCAGGGCCTCGGCGACGTCGATGGAGACGATCTCGGCGTGCGCGACCGTGGAGCGCAGGGTCTGGCCCCACAGCATGTCCTCGTGCCACATGTCCGAGGAGTACGCGAACTCGCCGGTGACCTTGAGGGTGCCGTCCGGGCGGAGCGTCGACTCTCCGATGCCGCCCCGGGTCCGGGAACCCTGGGTGACGTTGCTGGGGATACCGCTGGTGGTGCCGGCCATGTGCGGACCGCCTCTCTGCGTGACGTGCCGGTGCCGGTGCCGCGACCCCCGTGCGCGGCATCCGGCTACCGCGTGGCCGGAACCGCTGCCGGCCACGCGGAGCAGTAGACACAGCGGCCGGGGGGACGGGGCAGTCACCGATCGCTCAGAACCGGCTTCCGCGCCGCCTGTGGAAGACCGTGCGTTTCCCCTGTCGCACACCCCTGAGCTGCGGTGATCCGTGTACGGGAAGGGGGGCGGCGTGAGAGGGTGCCGGGCATGCGGCTGCGTGAACTCCTGGAGACCGACGAGCTGGGGCTGCTGCTGCTCGTGGGCTCGGACGCCGGTGACGAGGTGCTCGACCGCGCCATCGGATCCGTCCCGACCATCGACCTGGCCGACCCCGGGCGCTTCCTCACCGGAGGGGAGCTCGTCCTCACGGGGCTGGCCTGGTGGCGGGGCGACGGGGACGCGGAGCCGTTCGTGCGCGTCCTCGCGGGGGCGGGCGTCACGGCCCTGGCGGCCGGCGAGGTCGAGCACCGGCTCGTCCCGCACGACCTCGTACGGGCCTGCCGGCGGTACGGCCTGCCGCTCGTGGCGGTGCCTCCGGAGACCTCGTTCGCCGCGATCACCGAACGGGTCCTGCACCGTCTGCACCGGCGGGACGTCGGCACCCTGGCCGCCGTGGTCGAACGCCACCGGCGGCTGCTCGCCGACCGGGCCGCGCCTGACTCCGTACTGGAGCTGCTGCGGCACAGCCTCGGTCTGGACGTGCGCGTGCTGTCCGCGACCGGGCGCCAGATCGCCGGGGCCCAGCCCCCGCCGCACCCCAGGACGGGGGCGGCGCTGGCCGCCCGGTACCTCGCGGCGCGCCGGGCGGGCGAGCCGTCCCCCCACCGGGTCGAGGTCGGCGGGCGGCGGTACTCCCTGGTGCCGGTCCGCGACGGCGCCGGGGCGGCCGGCGGGGAGGCTGCCGAACTGGGCGACTGGACGGTGGTGGTGGAGGCCGACGTCTCGGGGTGGCCCGCCTCGGACCTGGAGCTGCTCGACCGGGTCGTGGAGCTGCTCGCCGACGCGCGGTCCGCGCACGAGCGGTCGAAGGCGGCCCTGCGGGACCTGGCCCGGCGCTCCCTGGACCTGGTGCGCAGCGACGTCCCGGCCGGGGAGATCCCCGTACGGCTGCGCAGTACCGCGCAGTCCGTCGTCAGCGGGGTCGGCCACTGGCCGCGCTGCCAGTACGTGGTGGCCGACGGCGTTCCGGCCCGGGCCCTGCGCGTCCTCCTGGAGGAGGCCCTGGTCGAGCCGGCGGGCCCGGCGGCGGTGTCACCGCAGGACATCGCCGCCACCGTGGACGGCGACCGGGCGGTGCTGCTCGTCCTGATGCCCGAACCGGCGGCCGGCCTCGACTGCGCCGCCCTCCAGCGGCGGCTCGCCGCGGCCCTCGCGCGCTGGCTCGGCCCGCGGGAGGCGGTGTCGGTCGGCGTGAGCTCCCCGGTGGGCGACCCCGGGAACGCCCGCCGGGCCCTGGAGGAGGCCCACCACGCGCTGCGGGTGGCCCGGGAGGACCCTGGCCGGGTGGCGGTGCGCGGCCCCGGCGACCTCACCGCGCACGTGCTGTCGCTGCTCCCCCTCATCCCGGCCGAGGCCCGCCGGGCCTTCGCGGAGCGCCACCTCGGGCCGTTGCGGGACCACGACCGCCGCCACCGGACGGAGCTGCTGGCCACGCTGGAGGCGTTCCTCGACTGCGACGCGTCCTGGTCCCGGACCGCGGCCCGGCTCCGCCTGCACGTCAACTCGCTGCGCCAGCGGGTCTCCCGGATCGAGGAGGTGACCGGCACCGACCTGGCCCGCCTGGAGACCCGGCTGGACTTCCTCGCGGCCCTGCGGGCCGGGTGAGCCCGGACTCCCCCGGGGCCCGTCAGGCGGCGGCCACGCGCAGCACCACCGACAGGGAGCTGACGACCAGCAGGCCGAGGACGACCCGGCGGAACCGCTCGGCGTTCAGGCGGTGGAAGACCTTCTCGCCGGCGAATATCCCGATGAACAGGGCGGGCACCCCGACGAGGAGCATCTGCCCGACGGTCGCGGTGAGCCGGCCGCTGATCCCGAATCCGGCGAGCGCGGCCAGGCTGGTGCCGGAGAACACCACGCCCAGGGTGGCGCGCTGGACCCGGGGCTCCAGCTTCATGCTCTGGAACGCGGCGACCATCGGGGGGCCGTCGATGCCGGTGGCGGCGAAGGAGGCTCCGGAGAACAGGCCCACGGCCATCACGGTCTTCAGTCCGCCGCCCAGGGTGATCTTCCGCCACACGATGAACGTGCCGAGCAGGACCACCCCCGTGATGACGAACAGCAGAACCCGCGACGAGAGCGTGTCCAGCAGCCACACGCCGAACGGCACGCCGGCCAGCCCCGACAGCAGGGTGGCCGTCATCAGGCGCCGGTCGACGTACCGCCAGTCGCGGACGGCGATCCACAGGCTGAGCGGGGCGGCCATGATCCCGGCCACCACCACCGCGCTCGCCGGGTCGATGAGCAGCGCCAGGGGCGGGACGGCCACCAGGGAGAAGCCGAAGCCGGCCGTGGTGCGTACGACGGAGGCGGCGGCCAGCACCAGGAAGGCGCCGAGGAGGATCAACATGGGGCAGGGGTCTCCAGGTCGGGCGGCACGGTTCAGGCGACGGGGTTGGTGAGCTCGCCGATCCCCTCGACGGAGACCGTGACCCGGTCGCCGCGCCGCAGCGGTCCGACACCCGCCGGGGTGCCGGTGAGTACCACGTCACCGGGGTGCAGTGTCATCGCCGAGCTGATGTGGCTGATCAGGCGCTCGACGGGGTGCACCATACGGGAGCTGTTCCCGTCCTGGCGGATCTCTCCGTTGACCGTGGCCCGGACCGCGAGCGCGCTCACGTCGAGTTCGGTCTCCACCCAGGGGCCGAGGGGGCAGAAGGTGTCCGATCCCTTGGCCCGCCACCACTGCCGGTCCGGGCCCTGGAGGTCGCGGGCGGTGACGTCGTTGGCGCAGGTGTAGCCGAGGACGTGGTCGGCCACCTGCTCGGGCTTCAGGTCCCGGCAGGTCCGTCCGATCACCGCGGCGAGCTCGGCCTCGTGGTGGAGCTCGTCGGTGTAGGACGGCTTGACGATGGCCTCGCCGGGGCCGATGACGGCGCTGCCCGGCATGAGGAAGACGAGCGGCTCCTCGGGCACCTCGTTGCCGAGCTCCGCGGCGTGCTCGGCGTAGTTCCGGCCGATGGCGAGGACCTTCCCCGGGGTGACGGGGGCGAGCAGCCGTACCTCGCCGAGGGGGAAGCGGGGGGCTCCCGGGGGGACGTCCAGGGGCCCGAAGGGTCCGTTGACCAGCGGGGCGACCTCGCCGTCGGCGAGGAGGCCGTAGCGGACGGTGCCCGCCTTCTCGAACCTCACGATGCGCATGAGCCACTTCCGTTCTCGTTCTTGCTCTGGGCGGGGGTGTGTCCGGGCAGGGCGCGCAGCAGCAGCTCCGCCAGGTGTTCGGGGCGGCGCGAGCCCTCCTGGGAGATCTGGGTCCGGCAGGAGAACCCGTCGGCCACCACGGCGGTGTCCGGTCCGGCGGCCCGCAGCTTCGGGTAGAGCTCCCGCTCGGCCGCGCCCTGGGAGACGTCCCAGTGCCCCGGTTCGTAGCCGAAGTTGCCGGCCATGCCGCAGCAGCCCGCGGAGACGACGTCGGTGGTGACGCCGAGCCGGCGCAGCACCTCGCTCTCCGGGCCGTGGCCGTGGCCGGCCTCCTGGTGGCAGTGGGGCTGCATCACGGCGTCCTGGTCGAGCGTGCCGAACGGCCAGGGGCCCTCGTGTTCCGCGACCACTTCGGCGAGGGTGCGCACCTGCCGGGACAGCCTGCGCACGAGGGGCGAGTCCGGCAGCAGTTCGGCGGCCTCCTCGCGCAGGGTCTGGGTGCAGGAGGGTTCCAGGCCGATGACGGTCCGGCCGGCTTCCAGGTGCTCGCGCAGGGCGGCCACCGAGCGGCCGAGCACGGCGCGGGCGGTCCCGAGCTGGCCGGTGGAGTGCCAGGTCAGGCCGCAGCAGACCGGGCCGTCGGGCAGGACGACCCGGTACCCGAGGGCTTCCAGGACCCGGGTGGCGGCGCGGGCGCCGCGGGGGTCGAGGAGGTTGCTGAAGGTGTCGGGCCACAGGACGACGGTCCCGGAGCGGCCCGGCTCGGCGGCGGGGTCGGCGGGGGCCGGCTTGCGGTAGCGGAACCACTGCCTGAAGGTCTGCGGGGGCAGTTCCACGAGCGGCCTGCGCGTCTCCAGCCCGGCCAGGGCGCTCAGCCGGGCCGCGACCGGTGCCCGCCGCGTCAGCCGGTTGAGCGTGCGGGGGGCCAGCGAGGCCAGCCGGCCGAGCAGCGGCAGCCAGCCCAGGGTGTAGTGGGCGCGGGGCCTGAGGCGTCCCGCGTAGTGCTTGTGCAGGAACTCCGACTTGTAGGCGGCCATGTCGACGTTGACGGAGCAGTCGCTCTTGCAGGCCTTGCAGGAGAAGCACAGGTCGAGCGCGTCCCGGACCTCGGTGGAGCGGTAGCCGTCGGTGATCGTCTCCCCCCGCAGCATCTCGCTGAGCACCCGGGCGCGGCCGCGGGTGGAGTGCACCTCGTCGCGGGTGACCTGGTACGAGGGGCACATGTGGCCGGTGTCGTTGCGGCAGGTGCCGACGCCCGTGCAGCGGTGCACGGCGTTGGTGAGCGAGCCGTGGTCGGCGCCGAAGCGCTGGATCAGCGGCAGCTCGTTGCGGTCGCGGCCGGGGCCGGGGCGGATGTCGGCGTCGAAGGGTGCCGGGTCGACGATGATGCCGGGGTTGAGCAGGTTGCGGGGGTCCCAGATCTCCTTGAACGCGGCGAAGGCGCCCATGAGTTCGGGCGAGTACGTACGGGCCAGCAGCTCGGAGCGGGCGCGTCCGTCGCCGTGCTCCCCGGAGGCGCAGCCGCCGTGGGCGACGACGAGGTCGCCGGCGGCGGTGATGAACTCCCGGTAGGCGGCGATGCCCTGCTCGGTGCCGAGTTCCCAGTCGACCCGGACGTGCAGGCAGCCCTCGCCGAAGTGGCCCGTGATGGTTCCGGTCCGCCGGTGTTCGGCCATCAGGGCGTGCAGGTCCCGCAGGTACCCGGAGAGCCGCTCCGGCGGGACGGCGGAGTCCTCCCAGCCGGGCCAGGCCTGCCGGCCGTCGGCCATGCGGGTGGCGATGCCCGCGCCGTTGCGGCGGATGGACCAGAGGGCGGCCGTCTGCTCCGGGTCGGCGGTGACGAAGCTGGTGGCGTCCGTCTCCCGGGCCAGGTGACCGGCGTTGGCCAGCGCATCGGCCTCGCTGCTGCCCTCGATCTCGCAGTAGAGCCAGGCCTCGCCGCGCGGGAGCAGGTCGACGCCGGGGGCGCGGCCGCCGCGCGAGCGCAGCGCCTCGACCAGCGGGGCGTCCAGCCCCTCCACGGTGAGCGCGCCGGCCTTGGCCAGCGAGGCGCCGCGGTCGGCGGCCGCGTAGACGTCGGGGAAGCCGAGGACGAGGAGCACCCGGGCGGCCGGGACCGGGGTGAGCCTGATCTTCGCGCCGAGCAGGACGCCGCAGGTGCCCTCGGTGCCGACGAGCGAGCGGGCGACGTGGAAGCCCTTCTCGGGCAGCAGCGCGCCCAGCCCGTACCCGGACACCTGCCGGCCGAACCGGCCGAGTTCGGTGCGCAGGGGTGCGAGGTGGTGGTCGCGCAGCTGCTTCAGCCTGCGGTCGATCCCGGCGTCCCCGCTGGTGCCGCGGCCGGCGCGGATCCGGCGGCCGTCGGCGAGGAGCAGGTCGACCTGTTCGGTGATGTCGGCGGTGGTGCCCCAGGCCACGGAGTGGGCTCCGCAGGCGTGGTTGCCGATCATTCCGCCGATGGTGCAGCGGGAGTACGTGGAGGGGTCGGGTCCGACGGTGAGCCCGTGGGCGGCGGCCCGGTCCCGGAGGGTGCCGAGGACGACGCCGGGCTGGACGGTGGCGGTGCCGGCCTCCGGGTCGAGTTCCTCGATGCGGTTCATGTGCCGGGAGAAGTCGAGGATCAGCCCGGTGCCGATGGAGTTGCCGGCGATGGAGGTGCCGCCGCCCCGGCAGGTGATGCCGACGCCGTGCTCGGTGGCGATGCCCACGGCGACCGCCGCCTCCTCCGCGTCCCGGGGTTCCAGCACCGCGGTCGGCATGACGCGGTAGATCGAGGCGTCGGAGGTGTAGGCGGTCCGGGTCCGCAGGTCCGTGCGGGCTGCGGGCAGCCGCGACTGCAGGTGCCCGGTGAAGTCGTTCACGGCGTCCTTCACGGCATCGTTGACGGCATCGTTCATGGCGTCCTTCATGGCGTCCTTCCCTGAGGGGCGGGGCGGCGGCGGTCGGGTGGTGCGGCGGGTCAGCCGGCCGTGCCGTCGGCCGGGAGCGGGAAGTAGTCGATCAGCAGCATGTCGCGCACGCCCTGCCGAACTCCGGCGGCCGGCTCGATCGCTGACACGCCGTGGAAGACCCGGCGGTCGTCGATCACGATCGACTCGAACCGCCGCAGCAGCGTGGTGCTGTGGAGGGGCCTGCGGTCCCGGTCGTACAGCTGGGACTCGCCCCCCTCGACGTCGGTGCGGCGCATCAGGACCTGCGCCACGTAGTGGTGGCCGTCCTCGTGCACGCCCTCGGGGGCCGGGAGGCCCTGGGCGTCGCGGGTGGCGGTGATGCGGATCTGGTGGACGCCGACACCGGTGGTGGCCGGGTCCAGGTCGCCGGGCACCCGCTCGGCGAAGAAGCGGACGAGGGTGTGGAGCACGCCGCCGGCGGCCACCTCCCCGGCCAGCGGCGGGAAGTGCCGGTCGACCCCGCCGTGGAGGGAATTCACCTCGGCGGACTGGTGGAAGGCGCGCGGCGGGTCCTGTACGAGTTCCCCGCCGGAGAAGTGGAAGCAGCCGTGACGGCGGCGGCGGTAGTCCGCGCCGTCCTTCATGTACGCGTCGACGGGCATGTCCTCCCAGGATTCCAGGAACAGCTTGATCTCGCTCGCCGTGTGGAGGTCCAGGGCCTGCTTGAGATCCTCGTCCGAGAAATACCGGTACGGGGGGTTGATATCACCGGCCGGGCTCTGTGAACGTATGGCCTCGGTCGTCACCACGAACTCCCTCTGTTCGGATTCTTCTACATTGCCACAGCGAATGCTGCCTCACCGATCCTGGCCGGAAGCAACCACCCGGACAAGGAGGGAAACCGGTTCGGGAACCCGCGCCGCAGGAACACGCGGAGCAAATGGAATCACACCCTCCGACCGAATTCACCCACCGGCCGACCGCCGCCTTTCCAAATATTCCCCGAGCCCGCAGACCTCGACAAAAGAGTCTGAAAACAGCCGACTCAATGGCCGAATCCACCCCTCCACCACTCCACCAGGGGCGTGACCTAAATCTCCAGCCGGCGCGGCTGCTGGTCGAGTTTGCGTCAACTAGCCTGGTGGGGAGCGCCAGTTGCCAGCATGGGGGAACGCCCGATGACGCCTACGTTCGGTACACCTCTCGAATCACTCCGATCCCAGGACATTCAGCTCTACCGAGAGCTGCTCGCACAGGACGCGGCGTCCCATCCGTCGCCGATCCCGAACCAATCCGCCGGCGACCGTTCCCCCGAATCCCGGGAGGATTCACTGGAGAGGCTCCTCTCCTCCGGCCTGGCCGTACCGGACGAGCGCAGCAGCACAGGCTTCACTCCGGTTAATCCGGAGACGATCGGCAGTTACGTCGTGGCCGAGATCCTGGAGAATTCCGCCCGGTCGGCGATCAATCTGCTGCGGGTCCGGGACGAATTGGGCCCGGTGGTCGCCGAATACCGGAACAACCAGCTTCGGAACGCCTACGGGTACGTGACGCACACCGACCACCCGAACATCAACGCCGCCATCCGGCTGGCCGCGCGGGAATGCCGTTTCGAGGTGCTGACCTCGCAGCCCGGCGGAGGCAGGTCCGAGGCCGTTCTGAGCGAGTCCCTGCCGGCCACGCTGGAGATGCTGGACCGCGGGGTGCGGATGAAGACGATCTACCAGCACAACGCACGGTCCAGTGCGGCGACGCGCACCTTCGTCCGCACGGTCCAGCAGCGCGGCGCCCGGGTGGCGACCCTGGACGAGAACTTCGACCGGCTGATCGTCTTCGACCGGACGGTGGCGTTCATCCCCGAGGACGGCGACCGCCGGGTCGCCGCGGAGATCCGCGCCCCGGCCGTGGTCTCGTTCCTCGTGGCCCTCTTCGAACGCTCGTGGATCAGGGCCGTCCCCTTCACCCCGCCCGGCCGGGACCGGGCCACGACCCGCATCACCGACGACCTGGAGCTGGCGATCATGCGGCACATCGTCGCCGGCGACACCGACTCCGTGACGGCCTCGCGGCTCGGCATCAGCGTGCGCCGCTGCCAGGAGTACGTGGCGCGGATGTCCGCGAAGCTGGGCAGCCGCAGCCGGGCCCAACTGGGCTACCTGATCGCCAAGTCGGGACTGCTCGACGGCGCCCCCGGGGAAGCGGCCCCGGCGGCGCGCGCCTGCTGACCCGGAACCGCCCCTCAGGCGCTCCGGCGCCCCGACCGCTTGGTCACGTCCCAGCCGATGTCACCGGCCACCACGTCCCCGGGCACCGGCCCGAGGGGCGGGGCGGCCGGGAAGGGGGCGGGAAGGGGGGCGGCGGCGAAGCGGTACATGGTGCCTCTCTCATGGGTACCGGGCTGGTACCGCCATGCTCACGCAGCACCGGCCGCACCTTCAATGCCCGCAGGGGGTGGTGAACCCGCACTGCGGGAACCCGCAGACCCATCGGACGGGCGGCACGAGATCGCTCTCGCTGACGGTGTACGCCAGCGGCGGGTAACGGAAGTCCGTCTCCTGGTTCTCCCGCCGCCGCAGCCCGTAGAACTCCCGCGCCTGCTCCTCCCCGGCGACCGCCAGGCGCTCGCCGTCCGGCAGGTACGCGTGCCCGTCGCGGAACCGGACGAGGGTCCTGGAGGTCCGGAAGGTCACCCCCAGCCACTCGTCCTCCCCGGCCGGGGAGGACGCGTCCAGCAGGATCCGGTGCCTGAACCGCCGGTTCGCCTCGACGGAGAACGCCACGACGCCGTTGTGCCGGAGCTCCACCTCGAACCCCCCGCCCCCCTCGCCCTTCTCCCCCTTCTCCCCCCTCTCCCCCTTCTCCTCGAACACCAGCTTCCGAAGCGGCCCGGCCCCGGCACTCCGATAGCAGGAGAAGAGCGCGATGAACGAACCCGGACCTTCCTCCAGATCGAGCGCCTGGTCGCAATGGGCCCCCATGCGCCGGTAGGCATCCGCATACCGCTCCACGAGCGCGTTGTTGAAGCCGACCGGCACCCCGGCGGCCTCCTGCACCCGCCGCGCCAGCCGTTCGTGCACCGCCCCGAACCGCTGCGCCGGGCTGCCGTACCGGGTGGTGGTGCGCACCAGCGGCACACCGCCCGCCGCATCCATCCTGGTGAGCACGGCGCCCCGCCGCCCCTTCCCCACGTCCTCCCAGCGGACCGACGCGCAGAGCTCCCCGTACAGGTCCTCCGGATCCTCCCCGGCCGGCAGACCACACGTGACGATCCCGTCCGGGACCCTAGGCCCGGGGCGCAAGGTAGTCCCCCTCGTTCATGCTGAACGGCAGCTCCGGACCGTAGTCGACGAAGGACGTGCTCCGGTTCTCCTCGGCGTACAGCCTGCGCAGCTCGGCCATGCCCGCCTCCGTGGCCGGTCCCAGCCTCACCGGACCGCCGTCCGCCTTGAGGAACGTACCGCCGTCCTTGTGCACGGCCTCGGCGTTCGAGCAGCGCACCACGTACCCGAGGCGGGTCGGGAGCAGCCCGGCGTCCAGCGCCGAGGGCCGGATCTCGTGCGTGTACAGCCGGTTGGTGGACAGCGGCATGAAGAACACGGACCCGGGATGGAGCGTCACCCCGAACTGCTCCGGCAACCCCGCCGCCCCACCTCCCTGCTCCTTCAGCCGGAACCGCAGCCTGGTCAGCCCGCTGACCCCCTTCACCCCGTAGTCGAAGGGGTCCTCGTCCAGGGGCTGGAGCCCGTCGAGCCGGTCGTAGAACGTGCAGAAGGCCATGACCCCGTCGACGGGCATGTCCTTCGTCTTGTCCGCGTGCGCCGAGATCTTCGCCTTCGCCTGCTTGCGGCCTTCCGCGGCGGGGGTGTTGTGGTAGATCTGGGCCAGCACGTGGTTGAGCGGCGCATGGCCGCGGAAGACGGCAGCGGCCTCGCGGTTCAGAGCCTCGACGATCTCCGTGTCGGTCGCGCCGAAGCCCTCGGTCGGCCCCGAGAGGTTCGTGGAGCACCGCAGCAGCCGGAAGTGCAGCTCGTCGCCGTCCCGCGTGACGGGGGTCAGGTAGATCCCGCTGCGGTGTGCCGTGCCGGGCTTGGTGGACTCCGTCAGGGACTGGAACTCGTGCTCGGCCCGGATCCGCCCGAAGTACCCCGCACCGGGATCGAAGAACCGCCGGTAGTGCACCCCGACCCCGTGCACCCGCAGCGGCACCCGCCCGGGCCCGACGGCCGCCCGGCCGTCCCGGCACTCCGGCTCCCCCACGACGAACACCCGCTCCGCCGCCCGCAGCCGCCCGGCATCGACCCCGGCCGGCTCCCCGTAGAGGTAGACGCTCCGCCCCTCCGGCCGGACCACCCCGGAACCGAACTCCTCCGGCGTGACCACGACCCCGAAGAAGTCCCTGACCACGCCGTCACCGTGCCGCCCCGCGGGCGCGACCATCACCTGGCCCGCCCCGTCGATCCGGGCCTCCCCCGCGTACATCGACCACTCCCCCCGTCCGGATCCGTCCCCCGAACCTAGCCGCTCCGGCGCCCCGCAGGAGCGTCAGTAGCGGTACCGGGCCGCGAGGACGGCGATCTCCGTTCCGGTCACCGGGTACACGAGGCGGTGTTCATCGTCGACGCGTCGGGATCGATCAGCTCGCGCTCGGACACGCCGGCGTTCGGTGTCGCAGTCGGCTGGAACACTTCGGCCATGATCGACGAGACGAGCCCGGTCCTCCCCGACGCTCCCGCCACCTCCCTGCCGCCCGGAGCGCAGGCGGAGCTCGCCGGCACCGCCTGGGAAGGGCTGCCGCACGTCTGTACCGGCCTGCACGGCGTGCCCGACACACCGGACGTCCTCGGTGCCGTGCTCGCCCCCGACCCGGCCCGCCGGGTACGGGCGGTGGGCGATCTGTACCGTCTGCTCCTCCATCAGGCGCAGCTGTTCCCGGCGACCGCTCCGGCGGCCCTGGTCCTCGCCCGCCTCCTCGACGACCCGCGCACCCTCGCCGAAGACCGCTGGGGGCGCAGGGCCGGCCGGCGGCCCCTTCGCGCCGAACTCCTCAACTGGCTGGCTTCGTTCGCCGACATCGCCCGGCTGGACCTCGAGGACGGCGTCGGCACGGCGCAGGATCCGGCCGCCGCCCGCGCGGCACGGCCGGCCCTCCACGGCCTCATCGCGGACTTCTGCGACGACGGCGACCCTCGGGTGAGGGAGGCCGCGCTCGCGGCCACCGCCCTGCTCCTGGCCGACCCCGCCCTCGTCCCGCTCACACCCCGGTACGCGCCCGCCGTCCGCGAGGTCCTCGCCGTGAGCGCGGACTCCCACTACCGGTGGATCGCCCGGGACCGGCTGGCCGCCTGGGGTGAGGACGTCACCGGCCTCGTCACCGCGGAGGAGGAGCGCCGCGCGGCCCTGAACCGGGCAGGCGCGTTGGCGGAGGACCCGTTCGCCCCGGAGCAGGCTCAGGCGCAGGCGATCCGCTGGCTGGAGGAACAGCCCGAGGACACCGCGGCTCCGGAACCCCTCGGCCCCCGGCCTGCGGCCCGGACCGCACCCCTGCCGACCGAGCCACCCGTGGCCGTTCCGCGGCTGGTCGCCCGGGAGGAGGAGCGCGCCGAGTGGGCGTTCACGCCGTACGTGGGCGTCGGCCCCCTGCACTTCGGGATGACCTTGGAGGAGGTCTCCCGCGCCCTCGGCGAAGCCCCGGCCACCTCGTCCGGCTCCCGCCGCCACGGAGACCGGCAGCTCGGCCACGCCGACTTCGCCGCGAACGGGATCAGGGCCCTCTTCCACGACGGCCGCCTGGGGTGCGTCGCCGCGGACGCCCTCACCGGCCCCCAGGTGCGGCTGGACGGAGCCCCGCTGACCGGCTGCGCACCGTCCGACGTGGAGGAGTGGCTCGTCCACCGCACGACACGGCCCGGCAGCCTGGCGTTCAGCGTCGCCGGCGATCCGGTCTCCGCCGATCTCGGCCTGGCGATCCGCTCCCAGCGGGCCGGGAACCTGGCCCTGACCCGCCCCCTCTTCCTGCTCCACGACTGGCTCGACCTGTGGCACGCCCTGCCCGCCGAAGAGTGGAACTGCTCTTGAAGCCCGAATCCGAGGACCAGCCCCGGGCCGCCACGAGGGCAGGCCGCCGAGCCGCTCGGCATTGTGTACACATGGGACACTCGGCACCCTTGAGCGCATGACGCAGCCACTGCCCGTAGAGCCCACCTGGCGGAAGTGGTGGAGCGCGCGGACCGCGACGACGTACCCGCGGTGATCACACGCCGGGGCAAGGAAGTCGCCGCCGCCGTCTCCATCGAGGTGCTGCGCAAGTACCAGGAGTGGGAAGAGCGCGAGATCAACCGGATCATCGACGAGCGCATGGCCAACCCCGCACCCGGCATCCCGATCGAGCACGTCATGAGGGAGACGCCGGCACTCGGTGAGTGAGTACCGAACCGTCTTCCGACCCGAGGCGCAGACCGAGCTCCGGTGCCGCCCTTACCGCCTCCACTGCCCTTCCGTGGTCACCGACCACTGCCTGCGCCGCCTCATAGAGTCGCGCTCCCCTCGCGACAGTGTCCCGCTCGCCACGCCCCACGCTCCCACCCGCAGACTTACGACCGTCGGTAGGATCAACACCATGAGCGGTAGTAGGAAGTATTCGATCAGCCTGCCCGAGGATCTCGCCGAGGCCGTACGCGCCCATGTCGGGCCCGGCGGTTTCTCCGCCTACGTCGCCGAGGCTCTCGAACAGCGGGTCGCCATGGACAAGCTGCGGGAGATCGTCGCCGACTTCGAGACCGACAACGAAGCCCTCACCCGCGAGGAGGTCGAGGCCGCCCGGGCGCTGCTGCGCCACGACCACCGGCAGGCCGGCGGGGCCGCCGCCTGATGCCCGGCACCCTCCTGCTCGGCAGCGAAGGACTCTCGAAGCTCTACCGCAAGGACCGCACCGTCGTGACCCTGGTCCAGGCGGCGTCAGAGGAGGGCGTCCGAGTGGCCACCAGCGCCATGACCACGCTTGAGGCCGACTACGAGCGCATTCACCCGGCCCGCATCAAGTGGGTCCTCTCCCGCGTCGACGTTCACGACGTCACCAAGGAGACCACCGACCAGGCCGCGGCCCTCCTCCGCACCCACCACCTCCACGGCCACAAGTACGCCATCGATGCCGCCTTCGCCGTCATCGCCCGCAGCGCACCCCAGCCGGTCACCGTCCTCACCTCCGACCCAGAGGACTTGACGCTCCTGTGCGGCCCTTCCGTGGAGGTCGTCAAGGTCTGAGCCCGCGTCGCCGTCACGCTGCTCGGCCGAACGCTGTCAGCGCATCGCGGGATCCGAGGACTCACTGCGAGCAGACAGCTGCGTCCGACCCGCCAACAGGCGGGTCGGACACAGCTGTTGACATTGCGTCACACGTTGAAGCGGAATGTCTGCGGCCCGATCCTGACCTGCGGCGGAGCCCCGTAAAGCGCCCTGACCAGCCATTTCTCCGTTGGCATGCGTTGGCTCCCGATGACTGTTTACGAGTGTCCTGCGGACTGGCTGCGGACTGGCCGGGGGTGCCGAGGCAGAGAAATCCATGACGCACCGGCCGGACCTCCAACGAGACTGCGCAGGTGAGCGACCGCTACCCCTGTCCCTGCTGCGGGCACCGCGTACTCGACGCCATGCCCGGCTCCTACGAGATCTGCCCCGTCTGCTTCTGGGAGGACGACGGGGTCCAGTTCCGCTGGCCGACCACGGACGTCGGAGCGAACAAGGTCTCCCTGATCGAGGCCCAGCGCAACTACCAGGACTTCGGCGCCTGCGACCAGCACGGCCGGCAGTACGTCCGCCCTCCGGCCGAGGACGAGCCGCTCGACCCCGCCTGGCGCCCCATCGACTCGACGCGCGACTCCTTCGAGGACTGGGACGCGACCGAACGCGCCCCGTGGCCCGACGACCGCTCGGTGCTCTGCTGGTGGCTCCCCACCTTCTGGCGCCACAACCACCCGGCGTCATGACCTCCCCCATCGAGAGACTCATCCAGCAGCTCGACGGCGATGCCGGGGCGTCCTACGATGCCCGCGCGGAACTGATCTGGCTCGGCTCCGCCGCCATCCCCGCCATCATCGACGGCCTGCCTTCCCTCGGTGGCTTCGGGCAGCTGACCGCCATCGAGGTCTTCCAGGAGGTGGGCGACCCACGCTGTGGCACCGCCCTCATCGGACTGCTGGACAGCGACAACCCGACCGTCCGCGAATGGGCAGCTGTGGCCCTGGCGAGCCTGGAGATCGACGGCGCCATCGAGCCCCTGCGCCGCGCCTACCGCGCCTGCCTGGAACGTGCCACCCCGCCGGACTGGACCGAGCCCGACGGCATCCGCTGGGCGATGACGGAACTCGGCGCCCGCAGCGCCGTCGTCCCCTCCCTGACCGCCCGTCTGCGCACCGATACCCCAGCGGACAGCCCCGGCTGGCCCTCTGCCCACTTCACGGCGATCATCAACGACCTGGCCGACCACGCCCAGCTGATCCTCTACTCCCAGTTCTGGCGGGTGGACGCCGGCCGCACGTACTCCGTCTCCGGCACCGGCCTCGACTGGCAGCTCGACTGGAGTGCGCCTTGGGAGCACCTGGTCGAAGAGGCCCGCGCCTGGTCCCTCCTGGAAGCTACCGAAGCGCCGGTCGGCGAGGACATCTTCGTCGCCCCCACCTGGATCGACCGCACCGACCTGCACCCAGAGAGGTAACCCCATGCCGTTCCAGCGCCCCGAGGAGACCGGCTACGGCCACGTGATCAAGCGCTACGTAACGAGGAAGGACTCGGACCACCCGCGCTACCTCGAATTGAACAGCCGTCGTGTCCTGCGGCCAGGGTGGCCGTACGCCGAAAGCTTCGCCCGCCACCTGATCGACGACGCGGCCGCGATCACCGACGCCGAGCTGGAAGCTCTCCTCGCCTACGAATGGCGTTCGCGCCTCACCGCCGCCTGGCTGATCGGCGTAGGCCAGCGCACCTCGTTCCGCAAGCGCATTGGCGACCTGCTTCTGGCCAGCGAGGTCTGCTACTCCGGCGGCGGCTACTGCTTCGCCCTGGCCCGTCTCGGCACGCACGCGGACGCCGAGATCCTCACCGCCTACCTCGACCGCTACCTGCCCCGCACCGACCTCCGCTACGACCAGCCAGAAGCTCTCGGCGCCCTCCTCCGCCTCGACGCCCACCTCGGCACCCACCACGCCGACCGCTTCACCCAGCCCGACGGCCTCTGGGACCAGTGGGTCAATGCCCTGGTCCACCTCCGCGACCACCCCGATTACACCCCCGCGGAGCAGCGCCGCTGGACGGACCTCCACTGCGACTTCGCAGACGGCTGGTCCCGCACGTAGCCGCTCCCGCGTGCGGATAGCGCATAGGTAACGCAGCCGGAGCCTTGCAGCTCTGCTCAGGCACAGACTACGGCGGTGGCTCGAGACCTGAAGGTGGGTTGACCCGCACGTAGCTCGCCTCGCGCATGCTTGCGCGTGGGTCGTCAAGCTTGGGCTTGTAGGCCCTCTGGTACTTGGAGGTGCCTGCAAGGGCCGCCGTCACTTCGAAACTACCAAGGCGACCAGTGCGCCGGTTCGGGTGCTGAACCAGCAGGCTCTTCAGGGATCCCCCGCTATCGATGTACTGCACCTCAAGTGAGTAGGTGCAGTAACACTTCAGCGTTCTGACCCGGATGAAGATGTCGAAGGCATCTGCTGGCTGGATCGGAACGGAGTGTCCGGCGAAGTACTCGGCCCTGCCGAGCGCCAGATAAGGCCGCGGATCATCGAGGTCCAAGTCGGCAATCACGCCTTCCTCGCCGCCCGCACCCCCCACGGGGTAGTACAGGACCTCGCTGATCGGCTCCTCGCGATGAAGGGAGACTGGCTTGATTTCGACAACCCGGATAGGCGCCTTCCCGGTGTTTACGACCGACAGCTTGTACGAGTCGCCGCCAACGTGGACGAGGTGCTGCCTCTCTACGAAGGAGGCGTACCCAGCCTTCTCGGCACCCTCCCCGATCTTGCTGAAGTAGTCTCGCTCCTCACCGTCGGTAGGGAGATACTTCGAGGCGTCGAGCCCTCCCTCCCGAGGTAAACTCAGGACCGCCTTGACACCATCCGCTGTGCCAGCGACCTGGCCGTCACCGGGGGACCGTGGTGAGTCTGCCCGAGGCTGATCCGGGCTATTCAGTGTGGTGAAAACCAGGACCGCCGCGAGCGCAATCGACATGGCCGCAGCAACGATCCCAATGGCAGCCTTCCCCGAGAGACCGTTGATCTGGGTTCCTTGCCCCAGTTGGTTGACCTCACCACCTTGGCTGGCCCAGCCGTCCTGGTACAGCTTGCCGGCATGCAACGAAGGGTCTTTCCGACCAGGCTCCAGACTCACCGATCTCGCCTCCACCACCGCGCCGTACCAGTCAGTGATTGATTTGGTCCCCGCCGGCCTGGTAGACCCGTGCGTTCCTCCCGCTAGCGCTGGCTGTCTGTCTGATGCTCACGTCCGCTGTCACATCCTCGGGCCTCCGAGTCTCATTCAAGAGCGCTCGCAGATCCTCTGCAGCGGCAGGATGGTCTCTCAGGAATCGCCGAAACCTGCCCGCCCATTGGGCCTGCAGCTCTCCCTCCGTGTCCGAGTCCCCAACCTCACGGGCGCGCTCTAGCTCCGATCGCGAGTCATCCAAGTCTCGGGCTACGTCGTCTCCCTGCTCTGGTCGAGACCGCTGCCATAGGGAGATCACGCCCGAACGAGCGCGGTTCCAAGTGTCAGTGAGCATCAACGCTACGACCGTATTGGCAGCAGAAGCAGCCAGATTGGCCAATTCCGTGCTCATACTTCCTCCTTCAGCGACAGGTACTCCAGCTCGATCCTATCCAGCATCAAGGCGACTGCCGGGGATAACTCGATCTGTCCGTAAGCCTGTTGCTGAGGGCACCCGACGTCGTAGAGCGCCGGCCCGCCTGAGCATCGACACAGTGAGACGCGCTCAACTACACAGCGCCCAATCCGGAGGCACTCGTTAGGTCAGCACAACGTTCCTCGATGACTGGCTGAGCAGATATGACCCCGAGCTACCGACTTGATGCCCCATTCCAAGACGGCCATCAGGCACCCAGCATGGGCCCCGGGGTGCCCAGCCGCTACGCAGCGAAGACGGCACACCTCGAACGCGCTGCTGGCCCGACAGCCTCTGGGGCCAGTGGATCAATGCCCTGGCCCAGCCCCGCGACCACCCCACCTACACACCCAAAGAGCGGCGCCGCTGGACTGACCTCCACTGCGACTTCGCCAACGGATGGTCCTGCCCATAATCGGGGTGTATCCGCCCCGAGCCCTGGTCTTCACCCTGCTCGACGAGAACGGCCCGAGGTTCACGCTGCCCCCGCCCACGGCCCGTTGCTCGCCGGCTTCCTGACCGGCGGCCTCGTCGCCCCCGCGTGGTGCACGAGCTGGCGCAATGACGCCACCACCATCGTCGGGCCGCTCCTCGGGCTGCCGGAGTTCCCGTACCTCGATCTCCCCCGTCCCGAGATCACTACCAGCCACCCCAACGGCTACCTCTGGAAGCGCGACCACGTCGAACCGTGGCTCGGCGGGTCGGCAGTCGCCTGGGTCGACGACGACTTCACCAACCTCGACCACGCCTGGGCGGCGGAGCGGACCGCCAAAGGCACGCCGACTCTCCTCGTTCAGCCCGAACCGCACCTCGGACTGCAGCCCGAGCACCTGACCGAGGTCATAACGTGGGTCTCGCAGCTGCCCAGAGCCCGGGTCGCGTGACAACTGATGCCCTCGCTGCCACAGGCAGCGAGGGCATCAGGGTGCGATGTAGTCCCTGGCCTGTACTTGGGCGCAGCTCAGTTTCTGAACGGGATAGCCGTGGTTGGCATCGATCAACCGTCCAGCCCTCGGTACCCCCGGAAGAAGATCGTGTCGCTGGCCGTCGAGCAGGTGCGGACGCTGCCTGAGGAGATACCCGCCCGCTACAAGGGCCTCGTGCTGCTCGGCGCTACCACCGGGCTCCGCCCCGGCGAGCTGTTCGGCCTCCAGCTCCGGCACGTGGACCTGCTGCACGCGACCGTCTCGGTCGAGCAGCAGGTCCAGCAGACCGCCAAGCACGGCGTGTATGTCTGCCCGCCCAAGACCGCTCGCTCGCACCGCACGGTCCCGCTCCCCCGCATGGCGGTGGATGCGATGAAGGCCCATCTCCGGGCCTTCCCCGCCGATGGGCCCGAGGGCTGGCTCTTCACGGCGCCGCAAGGCAGACCCGTCGTCTACACGCACTTCATGGACGGGTCCTGGCAGCCCGCCTGCGCGAAGGCCGACATAGCGAAGGGCACTGGGCCTCATGCGCTGCGGCACCACTACGCCAGCCTGCTGATCAAGCACGGCGAGTCCGTGAAGACGGTCTCCGAACGCCTCGGCCACACCAACGCGGCCATGACGCTGAACATCTACACCCACCTGTGGCCCGACTCCGAAGAGCGGACCCGGGCCGCCGTCGACAAGGCGTACGCGGACCAGTCCGCCAATGCCAGGCAACAGGTCGACGAAGCGGCGTAGCCGCTGCCCCGCGCGCTGGCCGAAGCCAGCACGCTGCGGACTTTGTGTGGACCGCAAAGGCCGCCCAACCCGCTCCGTCGCAGGTCAGACGGCCTTTCGCCGAACGTATTAGACGTTGAAGCGGAACTCCACCACGTCGCCGTCCTGCATGACGTAGTCCTTGCCCTCCATGCGGGCCTTGCCCTTGGCGCGGGCCTCGGTGACCGAGCCGCACTCGACGAGGTCGGCGAAGGAGATGACCTCGGCCTTGATGAAGCCGCGCTGGAAGTCGGTGTGGATCACGCCGGCCGCCTCGGGGGCGGTGGCGCCCTGCTTGATGGTCCAGGCGCGGGTTTCCTTCGGGCCGGCCGTCAGGTAGGTCTGGAGGCCCAGGGTGGCGAAGCCGACGCGGCCGAGGGTGGCGAGGCCGGGCTCGTCCTGGCCGACCGACTGGAGGAGCTCCAGGGCCTCCTCGTCGTCCAGCTCCGCGAGGTCCGCCTCCAGCTTGGCGTTCAGGAAGATCGCCTCGGCCGGGGCGACCAGGGCTGCCTGCTCCGCCTTGAAGGCGTCGTCCGTCAGCTCGTCCTCGTCCACGTTGAAGACGTAGAGGAAGGGCTTGGTGGTGAGGAGGTGCAGCTCGTGGAGGAGGTCGCCCTTCTCCGTGCCCTTGGTGATGCCCTTCGAGAAGAGCGTGTCGCCGGCTTCGAGGATCTTCTTCGCCTCGACGACCGCGGCCAGGACCGCGACCTTCTCCTTCTGGAGACGGGACTCCTTCGTCAGGCGCGGCTCGGCCTTCTCGATGGACTGGAGGTCGGCGAGGATCAGCTCGGTGTTGATCGTCTCGATGTCGTCCTTGGGCGAGACCTTGCCGTCGACGTGGACGACGTTCTCGTCCTTGAAGGCGCGGATGACCTGGCAGATCGCGTCCGACTCGCGGATGTTCGCCAGGAACTTGTTGCCCAGGCCCTCGCCCTCCGAGGCGCCGCGCACGATGCCCGCGATGTCGACGAAGTCGACCGTGGCGGGGAGGACCTTCTGGGAGCCGAAGATCTCGGCCAGCTTGCCCAGGCGGGGGTCCGGGACGCCGACGACGCCGATGTTCGGCTCGATGGTGGCGAACGGGTAGTTGGCCGCCAGCACGTCGTTCTTGGTCAGGGCGTTGAACAGGGTCGACTTGCCGACATTCGGCAGGCCGACGATTCCGATCGTGAGCGACACGTTGGCGACTTCCCGTAGCTGGAGGGGGCGGCGGCCCGGAGGTGGGCCACCGGACAGTTTACTTTCCGATGAGCGGCACTCGTTGTACGCGTGTCCGGGCCCCGGTTCGGGGCCCTTCCCGCCTAGTTTGGTGGGGTGGAGCAATACAGGATGCGTTCGGTGCGTCACCCGCAGGTGCCCGGCCGGGTGCCCGCCCAGTCGCGGCGCCCCGCCGCGCCCCGCCGGCTGCCGCGGCCCATGCTGACCGGGTTCGGCGCCGGGCTGTTCGCCTGTCTGGCGATGCTGCTGGTGGCGGGGGTGTGCCGGCTGCTCTTCGGCTCCTCGCTCTTCGCCTACGGGCTGCTGTTCCTGCCCGTCGCCGCCGCGATCGGCGTGTGGGTGCGGCCGGCGGACCTGGTCACCGCGCCGATCTCGGCCCCCATCGCCTTCGCCGCCGGGGTGTGGCCCGTCTCGGGCGGCTCCGGCGGCCTGGGCGGGCAGCTCATGGGGGTGGTGTCCGCGCTGTCGCTGCACGCCGGGTGGCTGTACGCGGGCACGCTGGCCGCCGGGCTGATCGCGCTGGTGCGCCGGGCCGCGCTGAGCGGGCGCAAGCGCGCCGCCCGGCAGCAGCGCGCCCGGACCGCCTGACCTACCGGCCGGAGGCGTCGCGCGCGGCCATGGCCGCGCCGACGATCCCCGCGTTGTTCTGGAGCTTCGCGGGGACGATCTCCGCCCGGATCCCCTTGATCAGCGGCAGGAACTTCTCCGGCTTGCGGCTGACGCCGCCGCCCAGGATGAACAGGTCCGGGGAGAAGAGCATCTCCACGTGGGCCAGGTACTTCTGCAGCCGGTGCGCCCAGCGCTCCCAGGTGAGGTCCCCGTCCTCCTTGGCCTTCACCGAGGCCCGCGTCTCCGCGTCGTGGCCCTTCAGCTCCAGGTGGCCCAGCTCCGTGTTCGGCACGAGCCGGCCGTCCTGGAAGAGCGCGCTGCCGATGCCCGTGCCCAGGGTGAGCAGCAGCACCGTGCCCCCGACCCCGCGCCCCGCCCCGTACGCCATCTCGGCGATGCCCGCCGCGTCGGCGTCGTTGAGGACGGTGACCGGCCTGCCCCCCAGCCCGGCCGAGAGCAGGGAGGCCGCGTCGGTGCCGATCCAGCCCTTGTCCATGTTGGCCGCCGTGCGGGTGACGCCTCCCGTGACCACGCCCGGGAAGGTCACCCCGACCGGGCCGTCCCAGGAGAAGGCGCCGACCACCTCCGCGACGCACCCGGCCACCCCCTCGGGGGTGGCCGGGTGCGGGGTGAGTACCTTGTGGCGCTCCTGCGCCAGCTCGCCGCGCTCCAGGTCCACGGGAGCGCCCTTGATGCCTGAACCGCCGATGTCCACACCGAAGATCTGCATGGACATACCGTACGAAAGGTCTTACTTCTCGGCGACCAGTTCCGCGGCCTCGGTCCGCAGGTCGCGGCGGAGCTCCTTGGGCAGGGAGAAGGTGATGTGCTCCTCCGCCGTCTTGACGATCTCCACGTCCGCGTAGCCGCGCTGGGAGAGCCACTCCAGGACCTCTTCGACCAGCAC
Source organism: Streptomyces sp. NPDC090077 (assembly GCF_044747545.1). NCBI lineage: Bacteria > Bacillati > Actinomycetota > Actinomycetes > Kitasatosporales > Streptomycetaceae > Streptomyces > Streptomyces sp. NPDC090077. The sequence goes on along the minus strand of NZ_JBIVEG010000007.1, from coordinate 94,490 downwards.
CTCCGGGACGGAGGCGCCCGAGGTCAGGCCGACGGTGGTGACGCCGTCCAGCCAGGCCTCGTCGATCTCGCTCGCGAAGTCGACGAGGTGGGCGGCCTTCGCGCCGGCGTCGAGGGCGACCTCGACGAGGCGGATGGAGTTGGAGGAGTTCTTGGAGCCGACGACGATGACCAGGTCGGAGTCGGCGCCCATCACCTTGACGGCCGCCTGCCGGTTCGAGGTGGCGTAGCAGATGTCGTCGCTGGGCGGGGAGACGAGCAGCGGGAACTTCGTCTTCAGCGCGTCGACGGTCTCCATGGTCTCGTCCACCGAAAGGGTGGTCTGGGAGAGCCAGACGACCTTGGACTCGTCGCGGACCTCGACGTTCGCCACGTCGTCGGGGCCGTCGACGATGGTGATGTGGTCCGGGGCCTCGCCGGAGGTGCCGATGACCTCCTCGTGGCCCTCGTGGCCGATGAGGAGGATGTCGAAGTCCTCGTTCGCGTAGCGGATGGCTTCCTTGTGGACCTTGGTGACCAGCGGGCATGTCGCGTCGATGGTCGCGAGCTTCCCGCGCGCCGCCTCCTCGTGCACCACCGGCGCCACGCCGTGCGCGGAGAACATCACGATGTTGCCCGGGGGGACCTCCTCCGTCTTCTCGACGAAGATGGCGCCCTTCTTCTGCAGCGTCTGGACGACGTACTTGTTGTGCACGATCTCGTGGCGGACGTAGACCGGAGCGCCGTACTGTTCCAGGGCCTTCTCGACGGCGATCACGGCACGGTCCACACCCGCGCAGTAACCGCGGGGGGCGGCGAGCAGGACGCGGCGGGCGGCGGGAGCAGGGGCGGCAGCAGTCATGTGCTCCATCGTACGGGGGTCTCCAGCAGGCCGTACGTCGCCCGTTCGGCACAGACTTGGTCGGACGTACGTACCGACCGTCCCCCCGGAGGACCGATGGCATCCGCTGCGGACACCAGCACGGCGGCCCCCTCGGCGCTGCGCCGGAGTCTGGGCTTCCGGGACCTGGTGGTCTACGGGCTGCTCTTCATCGCCCCCATGGCCCCGGTGGGGGTCTTCGGCACCCTCGACGCGAAGTCGCACGGCGCGGTCGCCCTCGTGTACGTCGTCGCGACCGTGGCGATGGCCTTCACGGCCTTCTCGTACGCGCAGATGGTGCGGGTGGCCCCGCAGGCCGGCTCGGTCTTCACGTACGCCCGCAAGGGGCTCGGCGAGGGGGCGGGGCTGATCGCGGGCTGGATGGCGATGCTCGACTACCTGCTGATCCCGGCGGTGGCGTACCTGTTCTCCGGGATCGCGATGCACGCACTGGTGCCGGAGGTGTCCCGGTGGGTGTGGACGGCGCTGGCGGTGGTGGTGACCACCGGGCTGAACCTGTGGGGCGTACGGGCGGCCGCGCGGGTGGGCTTCGCGGTGCTGGCGATGGAGATCGTGGTGCTGCTGGTGTTCCTGGTGGCCGCGGTGGCGGTGCTGGTGCAGGACGGGCCCCGGCGGGGCTGGCTCTCGCCGCTGACCGGGGACGGCTCGACGGCCTTCTCGGCGGCGGCCGTGCTGGGCGCGGTGTCCGTGGCCGTCCTGTCGTACCTGGGCTTCGACGCCATCGCCTCCTTCGCCGAGGAGGTCACCGGGGGCAGCGCCCGGGTGGCCCGGGCGGTGCTGTTCTGCCTGGCGCTGACCGGGGTGCTGTTCGTCGCCCAGACCTATCTGGCGGCGCTGCTGGCCCCGGTGTCCTCGGCGGAGCTGGCGGCCGACCCGGGGCTGCAGGGGCCGGCCTTCTACGACGCGGTGGAGGCCTCGGTCGGGTCCTGGCTGCATGACGTGGTGGCGGCGAGCAAGGCCGTCGGGGCCGCCTTCGCGGCGCTGGCCGGGCAGGCCGCGGCCGGGCGGCTGCTGTTCGCGATGGCCCGGGAGCGGCGGCTGCCGCGTGCGCTGGCGCGCACCTCGGGCGGCACCCCGAGGGCGGCGCTGCTGGTGGCGGCCGCGGTGACGCTGGTGGCGGCGGTGTGGGCGGCGCGCCGCGACGACGGCCTCGACCACCTGGTCTCCGTGGTGGACGTGGGGGCGCTGGTGGCGTTCACCCTGCTGCACGCCTCGGTGGTGGGGTGGTTCGTGGTGCAGCGGCGCGAGGGGCCCCCGGTGTGGTGGAAGCACCTGGTGGTGCCGGTGCTGGGGGCGGCGGTGACGGTGGCCGTGATCGTGGAGGCCTCCCGGGCCGCGCAGCTGGTGGGGGCCGTGTGGCTGCTGGCGGGGCTCGTGCTGCTGCTCGTACAGCGCGGGCAGGGGCGCGGGCGGGCGGGCGCCGACACCCCGACCGGGCCCTGAGGCGCTGTCGGCGGCGCCGGTTAGCCTGCGTGCATGGGTCTGAATACGTCGGCTGATGCGCCGCTGCCGGTCGGCCAGGTGTCCCGGCTCATCGGGGGCTGGATCGACCGCCTGGGCCAGGTGTGGGTGGAGGGGCAGATCACGCAGCTGTCCCGGCGGCCGGGGGCCGGGGTGGTGTTCCTGACGCTGCGCGACCCCTCGCACGACATCTCCGTCAGCGTGACCTGCTTCCGCCAGGTGTGGGACGAGGTCGCGGACGTGGTGTCCGAGGGCGCGCGGGTCGTCGTCCTGGCCAAGCCGGAGTGGTACGCCCCGCGCGGGCAGCTGTCCCTGCGGGTGACGGAGATCCGCCCGGTCGGCATCGGGGAGCTGCTGGCCCGCCTGGAGCGGCTGAAGCGGTCGCTGGCGGCCGAGGGCCTCTTCGCGCTGGACCGCAAGAAGCCGCTGCCGTTCCTGCCGCAGCTGATCGGCCTGGTGGTGGGGCGGGCCTCGGCGGCCGAGCGGGACGTGCTGGAGAACGCCCGGCGGCGCTGGCCGGCGGTCCGCTTCGAAGTGCGCAACGTGGCGGTGCAGGGGGTGCACGCGGTGCCGCAGGTGGTGCAGGCGGTCAAGGAGCTGGACGCGCACCCGGGCGTGGACGTGATCATCGTGGCGCGGGGCGGCGGCAGCGTGGAGGACCTGCTGCCGTTCTCCGACGAGGAGGTCGTGCGGACGGTCGCGGCCGCCCGCACCCCGGTGGTCTCGGCGATCGGGCACGAGCCGGACTCCCCGCTGCTGGACCTGGTCGCGGACCTGCGGGCGTCCACGCCCACGGACGCGGCCAAGAAGGTGGTCCCGGACGTCGGCGAGGAGCTGGAGCGGGTGCGCCAGCTCCAGGGCCGGTCTCTGCGGGCGCTGCGCGGGCTGCTGGACCGGGAGGAGCGGGGGCTGGCGCACGCCCTCGCGCGTCCGGTGTTCGTGCACCCGCAGCGGATGGTGGAGACGCGGGAGGCCGAGCTGGAGGCGCTGCTGGCCCGCAGCCGGCGCACCCTGGGGCACCTGCTGGACCGGGCGGACTCGGAGCTGGAGCACACCCTGGCGCGGGTGGTGGCGCTGTCCCCGAAGGCGACCCTGGAGCGCGGGTACGCGGTGCTCCAGCGGGCCGACGGGCACGTGGTGCGGGCGCCTGGGGAGGTCGCGGAGGGCGAGGTGCTGCGGGCGCGGGTGGCGGAGGGCGAGTTCACGGTGGCGGTCGCGGAAGCGGTCGCGGCGGCCGGCCCGGGATCCCCGCAGGTCGCGGAGGCGGTGGTGGAGGCGGACTCGACCACCGGTCCAGACCCCCTCGAAAACTGACACATTCCACGCTAATCAGACGCATCACCTACCTACGATGGGACCCAAGGAATGACCGACACCGATACGGCGCTGGGGTACGAACAGGCACGGGACGAGCTCGTGGAGGTCGTCCGCAAGCTGGAGGCCGGCGGCACCTCCCTGGAGGAGTCCCTGGCGCTCTGGGAGCGCGGCGAGGAGCTGGCGAAGGTCTGCCGGCACTGGCTCGAAGGAGCCCGCGCCCGGCTGGACTCGGCGCTGGCCGCCCGCGAAGCGGCGGCCGGGGGCGACGGGGACGGCCGCGAGGAGTGACCCGCACCACCCCCTCAGCTAGTAGTTGAAATTTCATCTACTTTGGCCGTAGAGTCGGAGCACCGCTTCACCTCCGCATAGAAGAAGGCTTACCGATGTCTCTCGTGCTCGACGCCGCTGCCCAGGACCTGCTGTTCCGCGAGGCCCGCACCGCCAACTCGTTCTCCGACGAGCCGGTGACCGAGGAGCAGGTCCAGGCCATCTACGACCTCGTGAAGTTCGGCCCCACCGCCTTCAACCAGAGCCCGCTGCGCGTCACCCTCGTCCGCTCCCCCGAGGCCCGCGAGCGCCTCGTCAAGCACATGGCCGAGGGCAACCAGGCCAAGACCGCTTCCGCCCCGCTGGTCGCGATCCTCTCCACGGACAACGAGTTCCACGAGGAGCTCCCCTTCCTGCTGCCGCACTTCCCGCAGGCCAAGGACGCCTTCTTCTCCGAGCGCCCGGTCCGCGAGCAGGCCGCCCTGGTGAACGGCGCCCTCCAGGCCGCGTACTTCATCATCGGCATCCGCGCCGCCGGTCTGGCCGCCGGCCCGATGACCGGCCTGGACTTCGAGGGCGTCCAGAAGGAGTTCCTCGACGCCGACCACACCCCGCTGATGGTCGTCAACATCGGCAAGCCGGGCGAGAACGCCTGGTTCCCGCGCTCCCCGCGCCTGGAGTTCGACCAGGTCATCACCACCGTCTGAGCCGCCCGCGCCGCCTGAGCACCGGCACGGACATCTCGTACGACGCAAAAGGCCGCCCGCCCCGGGTTCCCGGGGCGGGCGGCCTTTTCGTCATGCCTGCGGCCGTTGCGGGGCCTGCGGCCGTTGCGGGGCCTGCGCCCGCTACGGGGTCTGCTGCCCCTGCTTGAACTCCAGCGCCGCCGCCATCACGCCGAGCTTCTCGAAGTCGGCCGTGCCCGTCACCACGGTCACGTAGCCCTGCTCCTGGCGGACGAGCGCGTCGTACTTCTCGCCGTCCCAGCGCTCCCACGCCCGGTCGCCGACCTGCTGGGTCTGCCCGGTGGCCTTCGCCTGCTGGGTGAGCTTCGCCACGTTCTTGGCGGACGCGTCGGTGGACTGCTCCACCGCGACGTACTGCCGGTCCGGATCCTGGAAGCCCAGGTGCCAGGCGTTCGCGTTCTTGCGCTCGAAGGTCACCGAGGTCGCCCGCCACTGCTCCGGAAGGCCCACCGGGGCCGCCACCGGGTACGGCGCCGCGCGCCGGGCCGTGATGGTCTCCACCCGGTAGTCCACCGTGCGCGTCGGGTCGGCATCATCGTCATGGGGGATGAAGATGTAGATGCCCGCCACGACGACGCCGATCACCGCCAGCGACCGGACCATGTCCCAGACTGTCTGCTTGCCTTTCATACCTGCCACCGCACCATCGTCCCGCATCGCCCGCGCCGATCGGCGCGGGGGGTGGGCGTGGCGCTCCCGGCGGGCGCACCGCCGGGAGCACACGGTGTCCGCTCAGCCGTGCGGCATGACCGATATACCGCTCATACGTGACCCGGTCTGCTCAATATGTCGATGAACCGATAGAGTTCCAGCACCCTCACATCCCGGCCGTCGTCGTACAGAAAGGTGCGCTCCGATGACCGAGCACAACCTGCCGCCCCAGCTCGAAGTCGCCCCCGACTCGCCCGACCGCAACCTCGCCCTCGAACTCGTACGGGTCACCGAGGCCGCGGCCCTCGCCGCGGGCCGGTGGGTCGGCCGTGGCGACAAGCTCGGCGCCGACGGCGCCGCGGTCAACGCGATGCGCACCCTGATCTCCACCGTCTCGATGAACGGCGTCGTCGTCATCGGCGAGGGCGAGAAGGACGAAGCCCCGATGCTCTTCAACGGCGAGCGCGTCGGCGACGGCACCGGCGCCGAGGTCGACATCGCGGTGGACCCGATCGACGGCACCACGCTCAACGCCAAGGGCATGCCCAACGCCATCGCCGTCCTGGCCGCCGCCGACCGCGGCACCATGTTCGACCCGTCCGCGGTCTTCTACATGGACAAGCTGGTCACCGGCCCCGAGGCCGCCGACTTCGTCGACATCAACGCCCCCGTCTCGGTGAACATCCGCCGCGTCGCCAAGGCCAAGAGCATCGCCCCCGAGGACGTCACGGTCGTCATCCTGGACCGCCCGCGTCACGAGGGCATCGTCAAGGAGATCCGCGAGACCGGCGCCCGGATCAAGTTCATCTCCGACGGCGACGTCGCCGGCTCGGTCATGGCCGTCCGCGAGGGCACCGGCGTCGACCTGCTGATGGGCATCGGCGGCACCCCCGAGGGCATCATCTCGGCGTGCGCCATAAAGTGCCTCGGCGGCGTCATCCAGGGCAAGCTGTGGCCCAAGGACGAGGCCGAGCGCCAGAAGGCCATCGACGCGGGCCACGACCTGGACCGGGTCCTGACCACGAACGACCTGGTGTCCGGCGAGAACGTCTTCTTCGTCGCCACCGGCATCACGGACGGCGAGCTGCTGCGCGGCGTCCACTACCGCTCGGAGACCGCGACCACGTCCTCGCTGGTCATGCGCTCGAAGTCGGGCACGATCCGGCAGATCGACTCCACCCACCGTCTGACGAAGCTGCGCGCCTACAGCGACATCGACTTCGACCGCGCCAAGTAGGCGCGGTCCGGCCGGCGACGGCACGGCGAAGGGGCGGCCCCGGTGCGGGGGGCCGCCCCTTCGGCACGTCTGCGGTGCGGCGCGCGCCGGTCAGCCCGCCGCGGCGACCGGTCCGGGCGCACCCGCGCCGGGGAGCAGCTCGGCGGCCCGGCGGCGCCTGCGGCCCAGCACCACCCGGCGCTCGGCGGCGGTGAGCCCGCCCCAGACCCCGTACGGCTCGGGCTGGAGCAGGGCGTGCTCGCGGCAGGCGACCATCACCGGACAGCGGGCGCAGACCCTTTTGGCGGCCTCCTCGCGGGCGAGCCGGGCCGCGGTCGGCTCCTTGGAGGGTGCGAAGAAGAGTCCCGCCTCGTCCCTGCGGCAGACGGCCTCGGCGTGCCATGGGCCGTCCTCTTCCCTGGCCGGAACCCGCGGCTTCGGCACGACGGCCGGACGCGTCGGAAGGCTCTGGACGGCGGCTGCCTGCAGGGACTGATGCGGCGGATGCGGCACGGTCTACTCCTGACGACGTATACGCGAGCGAGAGACGATGCACCAGTCCCTACCCGCTGCGCGTGCCGCTATGCACCCTGCGCCGCCGGGGCGGCACGGTTCGTCCGAAACCGGCCGCCGGGCGGACCGTTTCAGTCCAGATGCTTGCGGAGCCTGGCCGCCAGGTCCACGAGGCGGGAGCCGCGCTTGGGCCGGGCCTCGATGTTGCCGAGCAGGGCGAAGCCGCGGACGATCACCACGGGGGCCTGCGGGTCGGTGGCGACGCCCTCCCCGCGCACCTCGAAGTTGCCGAGGACGCCGCTCCCGTAGCCGCGCAGGGTGACGTTCTCCGGGACGAGGACCTCGACGTTGCCGAGGACGCTGGTCGCGGTGATCTCGGTGACCTGCTGCTCGAAGACGGCCTCGGAGAGGTCGATGGTGATGTCGCCCATGACCGATACCGCGCGGGTGCGGGCCCCGGGGCGCCAGCGGCCCTTGCGGGCGGAGCTGCTGAACACCGCGACCACCGTCTCGACGGGCCCGCCGGCCGCCGCGGCCCCGACGGGTGCGGCCGGCTCGGCCGGCCGGTGGCCGCCGGCCGCCGCCGGGAGGTCGCGTACCAGCAGGTCCAGCTCCCCGACCGTCTTGACCGCGTACAGGGTGTCCAGGCGCTCGGAGTGCTCCTCGGAGGTCAGCCGGCCCTCCGCGAGGGCGTCGGAGAGGATCTGCGCGATCCGGTCCCGGTCGGCGTCGGAGGCGCGCAGCCCGGCGGGCCCGGCGGCCGGCGCGGCGGGCGCGGGGTCAGGGGCGGCGGTGTGCTTTTCCATGTCCACGCCGACCAGCATAGCGAGACACGATAGATCGCGATACTGCTGGGTGAGCCTTACCTCACAGACACAGCCGGCGCGAGAGGTCCTACGCTTGATGTCCGCGCTGCCAATTGGTCGCCAGCGCTGTCTGCCGAGTGAGGAATGGCTACCCAAATGCCGGAGTTCGCGTACACCGACCTGCTGCCCCTGGGCGAGGACACCACCCCCTACCGGCTGGTGACCTCGGAGGGCGTCTCGACGTTCGAGGCCGACGGCCGTACGTTCCTCAAGGTCGAGCCCGAGGCGCTGCGCACGCTGGCCGCCGAGGCCATCCACGACATCCAGCACTTCCTGCGCCCCGCGCACCTCGCGCAGCTCCGCCGGATCATCGACGACCCGGAGGCCAGCTCGAACGACAAGTTCGTCGCGCTCGACCTCCTGAAGAACGCGAACATCGCGGCGGCCGGCGTCCTGCCCATGTGCCAGGACACGGGCACGGCGATCGTCATGGGCAAGCGCGGCCAGAACGTCCTCACGCAGGGCGGCGACGAGGAAGCCCTCTCGCGGGGCATCTACGACGCCTACACCAAGCTGAACCTGCGCTACTCGCAGATGGCCCCGCTGACCATGTGGGAGGAGAAGAACACCGGCTCGAACCTGCCCGCGCAGATCGAGCTCTACGCGACCGACGGCGGCGCGTACAAGTTCCTCTTCATGGCCAAGGGCGGCGGTTCCGCCAACAAGTCCTTCCTCTACCAGGAGACGAAGGCGGTCCTCAACGAGGCCTCCATGATGAAGTTCCTGGAGGAGAAGATCCGCTCGCTCGGCACGGCGGCCTGCCCGCCGTACCACCTGGCGATCGTGGTCGGCGGCACCTCGGCCGAGCACGCGCTGAAGACCGCGAAGTACGCCTCCGCGCACTACCTGGACGAGCTGCCGCGCGAGGGTTCCGCGCTCGGCCACGGCTTCCGCGACGAGGCCCTGGAGCAGCAGGTCTTCGAGCTGACCCAGAAGATCGGCATCGGCGCGCAGTTCGGCGGCAAGTACTTCTGCCACGACGTCCGCGTCGTCCGCCTCCCCCGCCACGGCGCCTCCCTCCCGGTCGCGATCGCCGTCTCCTGCTCGGCGGACCGCCAGGCGGTCGCGAAGATCACCGCCGAGGGCGTCTTCCTGGAGCAGCTGGAGACGGACCCGGCGCGCTTCCTGCCGGACACCACGGACTCCCACCTGGACGAGGCCTCGGACGTGGTCTCCATCGACCTGAACCAGCCGATGGACGAGATCCTGGCGACCCTGACCAAGCACCCGGTCAAGACCCGCCTGTCCCTCACCGGACCCCTGGTCGTGGCCCGCGACATCGCGCACGCCAAGATCAAGGAGCGGCTGGACGCGGGCGAGGGCATGCCGCAGTACCTCAAGGACCACCCGGTGTACTACGCCGGCCCCGCGAAGACCCCCGAGGGCTACGCCTCCGGGTCCTTCGGCCCGACCACGGCCGGCCGCATGGACAGCTACGTCGAGCAGTTCCAGGCGGCGGGCGGCTCCAAGGTCATGCTGGCCAAGGGCAACCGCTCCCAGCAGGTGACCGACGCGTGCGGCGCGCACGGCGGCTTCTACCTCGGCTCGATCGGCGGCCCGGCGGCGCGCCTGGCGCAGGACTGCATCAAGAAGGTCGAGGTCCTGGAGTACGAGGAGCTCGGCATGGAGGCGGTCTGGAAGATCGAGGTCGAGGACTTCCCGGCCTTCATCGTCGTCGACGACAAGGGCAACGACTTCTTCCAGAACCCGGCCCCCGAGCCGACGTTCACCCACATCCCGGTCCGCGGCCCGGGTCTGTAGCCCGGCATACGAGCGGCCGAGGGCCCCTCCCCCGTTCGGGGGAGGGGCCCTCGCCCATGTCGGCCGATCGGCAGATGCCGTACCGGCGCGCTCCCGGCGAGGCTGTTCCCGTAACCAAACGGCCCGCCTGACAAGGGAGTTCACCATGAAGACCCGTACCCGCGCCCTCGCCCTCGCCGGAACCGCCGCCCTGCTCGCGGCCGTGGCCCTGGCGTCCCCGGCCCCGGCGGCACCCGTCGAGGCGAAGGCCGCCTCGGTGCACGGGGGCGCCGCGATCTTCTTCCCGTACGCCCCCAAGGACGACATCCGCTTCACGGTCGACGCCGAGGCGGTCCCGTGGACCAAGCCGCACCCGGACACCCCGGGCCTGGAGAAGGGCCTGCCGACGGACGCGCGGGGCCGGGTGACCATCTCCCACCACTACAAGGAGACCGGCTTCACCGGCACCGCCGAGGCGGAGGTCGACTGCCTGGTCACGGGCGGGAAGACCGCCACCCTGACGGCCGTGGTCAAGAGCTCGAACGTCGGCTGGGAGGGCAAGCGGATCGGGATCAGCGTCCAGGACGGCGAGCGCGGGGCGCCGGACCGGGTCGGCTTCTCCTGGGCGGTCGCCAACGTCGACGTGAAGGCCGACGGCTCGGTGGCGGAGCCCCGGGTGGGCACCTGCATGGCCCCGGCCCCCTTCACGGAGGTGGTCAAGGGCGGCTTCAAGGTCGCACCGGCCCCCCTGTCGCCCCTGCCGAAGCCGTAGCCCCCGTCAGCCTTCCCCGGCCCCGGCCCCGGCGGGCGGGGTCGGGGAGCTGTCGATGGCGGCGAGGGCCCTGTGCGTGGCTTCTACCCTGAACTCCAGGCTTTCCCGGCTGAACTTGTCAGGGTCCTTCTGATAGCGGGCCTTGCCCCGCTCGGACGTGAGCGCGGAGGCGGGGACCGCGTCCTGACCCTCCGGAATGAACTTGAGTACCTCTTCGAGGGCAGCCAGCGCACTCACCAGCGCGCCCCGGAACTTGTGGTGCTCCGACGCGGGAGAGTTGAGCGCCCCGAGTGAACCCCAGTTGCCGTACCGGCTCGCGACCTCGGCGAACTCACCCGGATCGATGATCTCGGACGGCTCAGTCCCGCCATAGGCCGGCGGCGGGGGCGGGATCTCCTCCGCCATCACGAAGGCGAAGCGCCGGTCACGCCCGCAGGCGCGGCACTTCCCCTCGTACACCGCGACGATGTCCTCGCCCACCTGCTCCAGGTGGTGCCGACGCTCGAAGTCGCCGTCGCCCCCGCACTCACACGGGTGCAGGTCCATGTACAGGTGCGCTTCCAAGGAAGACCGGGCTTTCAACATGACATGATCTTAAGGTCTGTTGTGCGGGGGGAGAGGGCGTCACATGGATCGGGACACGTACCCATGGGCGGCGCCCGGCACCTTGCCGGCGTACCGCGAGGGTCACGGGCAGCAGCTGGTGTCAGCTGCGGAGCAGCGGATGGCGTCGGTGGCCGCGACCGTACTGCGGGACCGGATGGACTCCCTCCGAGCAGGGCGGGACCGGGACGGCCGCCAGTTCTTCGTCATGGAGGAAGGCCCGGGGCAGCACTCGACGATCTGGGTGGACGCCATCCCGCTGGAGTCGGGAAGGCTCGCCGACACCGCGACGAACACCACCTCGCAGAACTACGTCATCCGGATCACCGACCGGCTGCCGGACTCGATGCTGGACCGCGTCCTCGCCCACGAGCTCGGCGAACTCAACGCCGTCCGCGAGCGTGCAGCCGACGGCCTGACGCCCGTGCGGGATGACTTGCTCCGCTCCGGCCCGGTACTCCCGTCCGAAAGTGAGCTGTCCGCCGCCGACATGGGGCGCATCGCGGAACTCGACTGGCTGGCTGCGCGGCATTCGGACCCCGGTCTCTCGACGGAGGAGCAGGCCTTCGCACGGTCGGAGTTCTCAGCCCTGCTGGACTCTTACGGACTGCGTCCGACCGCGGCGCTGGACGATCAGACCCACCTCCCCGAGCAGAACGCGGCTGCCCACCGCCATCTGGTGGCCGCCAGCTCCGTGTCCCTCGCTTCAGAACGCCTCCTGCGCGACCTCGCCCGCCCCATCGAGCACCTCTCCCCCGCCGACGCCACCGCGCTCGCCGCCTCCCGGGAGGCCTCGCTGCGGGCGCAGCGGCAGGTGGAGGCGTTCGTCGCGGGGCGGGAGGTCACCATGGCGCTGCCCGGGTACGACCAGAACGGGCTGCCGTTGCCCAGGGACGGCCTGGGGAAGGCCGCCGCGCAGGAGTGGGCGGCCTGGCGGGAGCACCGCAGCGGGCAGGCCACGCAGATGCTGGGAGAGCAGAACGCGGCCGGGGAGACGCCACACCGCAGGGTGCGGATCGGAGGCGGGGCCAGCCTCAGCGGGCGGGGTCCGGAGGAGCTGCTGATCGACGCGGTGGGCCGCTGGCACGACGACCCCGGCGCCGGGATCGTGCAGTCGGCGGACCAGGACCGGGATCTGGCGCACTGGATGGGCGCGGACCCGTACGCGGTCGTGTCCGACCCCCGCGACCGGGTGCCGATCAAGGCAGTCCGGGTGTGGGAGGACCGGCTCGCCACGCAGGGCGATGTGGTGAACGGCCACGGGCAGCTGCGTCTGGGCCCCGACGGGCAGCTGATCACGGAGATCCAGCCCGCCTCGGGCGGCGCCCCGCTGCGGGTGTCCTGTGACGGGATCCCCGTCGTGGCGACCGGGCTGACCCCCGAGGTGGTGCCGGGCATGCCCCGCGGCAGGAACGGCGTGGAGAGCCGCGCCGAGGCCGTACGGCTGCTCGGGGACCGGCTCCGGGAGCTGGACGGGCAGGGCGTCCCCGGAGCGGCCGACTGGAGTCGGTGGCTGACGGACGCCGAGCGTGGCGGGGCGGACGCGGCGGCCGTCCTCGGCCCCTTGGAAGCGGGGGCGGTGAAGGACCTGCTGCGCAAGGGCCTGGAGGGCGACGCCGCCGCGCGCCTGGACAACTGCTTCACCATCCTGGAGGCGACCCGGACGTGGGAGGACGCGCGGGCGCAGGCTCCCGGCCGGGTCCTGATGGGCGACGAGGTCGCCGAGAACCGGTTCGACCCGAACGCCGCCGAGCACTGGGTCATCGTCGGGTCGGGCGGGACCGGGGCCGCCAACGCCGAGATCATCCTCCGGAAGAACCAGCAGGCCCGGGTCACCCTGGTCGGCCGCGGCGACCCCCCGCCCGCCCTGCGCCACCAGGTGCAGTTCGGGGCGATGGAGGAGAAGTACGGCCAGGAGAACGGCGACGGCCGCCTGGAGTTCGGCAAGGCGGAAGTCGGCGCGGTCGAGCCGGTGGTCGGTGAGGACGGACGCACCCGTCTGCGGATGACGTACACGGTCGGCGAGGAGACGAAGACGGTCGACGCCGACGGCTACGTGGCGTGCCTGGGCCGGACGAATCCGCTGCCCGCCGCCGTGCAGGGACTCGCGGACGACGTGCGGGACCGGGGCGGGGAGGTCTCCGGCGACCTGCTCTTCGACCGGGACGACCAGTTCCTCGGCTACCGGCTCGGCTTCGCCGTGGACGGGACCGTGCACCACGTGGACGTGGACGGGGCCGCGGCGTGGCAGCTGCCCCGCGAGGTGTTCCCGCCGGAGCAGGGGCTCCAGGGCGACCTCAACCGGATGGGCGTGCGTGCCCTGCCCTCCGAGACCGGGAACGCGGCGCCGGGCTTCGCCCCCGTCGCACGGCAGAGCGCGCTGCGGGCGCGGGCCGTGGAGCAGGAGCGGGAGGGGGACGCGGCGGCGGTCCAGGCGCTGCCGTCGGTGCCGGACCGCTGGAAGCGTCCGGCGGTACCCCGTCCCTCCCCCGCCGCCGAGGCCCCGGCCCCGGCGGTCGTGGCCCGTGACGAGCCGGCGGTCGAACCGGCCGCCAAGCCTTCCGTCGAGGCGCCGGCGGCCGGACGGACGCCGCCCGACCGGGGTCCGGCCGGGTCGCACCTGTGGACGATGGGCGCACCGACCCTGCGGCCGGTCCGGCCGGGGCCCGGGTCCGGACCGTCGCGCGGTCAGCAGTCTCCGCCGCCGGAGGCCGGGCCGCGGGGCCCGGGGCCGGGGCTCGGGGACTGACCCGCGGGCGGCGGGAGGTGGTGGGGGCGGTTTACTTCGGAGTGACTGCTCGGGCGTCTCCCGTTCACCCCGGTTCGCAAGGATCTCCGTATGACTGCTCCGTCCTCCCAGGCCTCCCCGTCCTCAGCGCCCGCCGCCCGTGGGGTCCGCGTCGTCGCGCACCGCGGGGCCTCCCACGAGCACCCCGAGCACACCCTCGAGGCCTACCGGCAGGCCATCGCCGACGGGGCCGACGCCCTGGAGTGCGACGTGCGGCTCAGCCGCGACGGGCGGCTGGTGTGCGTGCACGACCGGACGGTGGAGCGGACCTCCGACGGGCGCGGGGTGGTCTCCGAGCTGACGTACGAGGAGCTGTGCGCGTTCGACTTCGGCGGCTGGAAGGGCGAGGAGCACCGGGGCGCGCGGGTGCTGCTCTTCGAGGACCTGCTCAAGGAGGCCCTCGCCGCGGACCGGCCCGTCGGGCTGGCCGTGGAGACCAAGCACCCGACCCGCGCCGGCGGGCGGCTGGAGGCGGAGCTCGTGCGCGTACTGAAGGAGCACGGGCTCGCCGACGGCGCCGACGGCCGCGTCGAGGTGATGAGCTTCTCCCGCAACGCGCTGACCCGGATGCACCGGCTGGCGCCCGGCCTGCCCGCGGTCTACCTGATCGAGCGCGGGCTGCGGCCCCCGCGGCCGCCGTTCGCGGGGCATGCCGGTCCCGGTATCGACCTGGTGCGCAGGGATCCGGGGCTGGTGGGGCGGCTGCGGGCCAAGGGGCTGCGGGTGCGGGTGTGGACCGTGGACGAGCCGGAGGACGTCGAGCTGTGCGTACGGCTCGGGGTGGAGACGATCATCACCAACCGGCCCCGGCAGGTGCGGGAGCAGCTGGAGGCCCTGTAGGGGGTGCGCGGGCACCCCGGCGTGGGAACACCCGGCCGGGTCGTCCGGCCGGGTGTGGGGGGTGCGGTGGCGGTACGGGGACGGGCGGCTTACGCGAAGCGCTGGTTCGCGGAGCCGTTGCAGGGCTGGAGGCGCAGCTGCTCGTGGGCGGCGGCGACGGTGAGGCACATGCCGGTGGCGGCGGCGGGGCGCAGGGTGGCGCCGTCGCGGACGAACTGCTGGTTGGCTCCGCCGTGGCAGTTGTAGAGGATCAGCCCGGTGCCGGCGCCGTAGTTGGCGCCCGGGGCGTCGAGGCAGCGGTCGTGGGTGAGTTCGACGTGGAGGGACTTCTTCGCGGAGTCGTACCACCAGCCCTGGTTGCGGCCGCCGTGGCAGTCCCAGCCGACCACCTTGGTGGTGTTGGCGCTGGAGCCGCCGAAGGAGTCGAGGCAGTTGCCGGTGGCCTCGTTCTTCAGGGGCTTGTAGAGGGAGTCCCAGGCGCCGGCCTGGAGCACGGGGGTGCCGGTGCTGGCGGGGTCGGCGCAGGAGGCCTCGCGCAGGCCCGAGTCGTAGAGCTGGGTCAGGCAGGACGCGAAGGCGCCGTGGCCGCGGTAGTTGGGGTGGAAGGACTGGCGGGCGGTGTTCTCGTCCCAGGGGAAGTGGTCCCCGAGGTCGAGGTAGAGGCCGCGGGCCCAGGTGTCCTCCATGCAGACCTCGTGGCCGTGGAAGAGCCTGGAGTTGTCGAGGTAGACCGCGCCGGAGGCGAGGGCGGCGGCGCGCATGCCCTTCTCGAAGGTGGGGACGGCGTAGTTGCGGCCCCAGGTGGCGTCGGAGTCGTATCCGGCGCAGCCTCCGGGGAGTTTGCCGGGGAAGTTCGGGTTGTCGTTGAAGTCGGGGCCGATGGGGCTCGGGTAGCCCATGACGACGAGCTTGTAGTCGGAGTCGGCGTAGCCGGCGTCGCGCATGACCGTCCTGAGGTCGGCGACGGTGGCTTCGACCTTGGGCTTCAGCCCGTCGACGCGCGCCTGCCAGCCGGGGCCGTACTTGGGTTCGCAGGTGCCCTGGCTGAGCACCCAGCGGGTGACGCAGTCGGTCATGACGGGGCCGAACTGGAGGTCGTCGTTGGCCCCGGCGACCAGCAGCACCATCTTGATCTTCGTGTTGCGGGCCTTGATGGCGAGGCTGTCGCTCTGGACGAGCTCGTCGGCGTACTGCTTGCTGCCGCCGATGCGGATGTTGCCCGTGTAGCCGCCGGAGCAGGCGACGTTGAAGGTCAGGTCGGCCGGGATGCCGGTGCGGTGGATGGCCGCGTCGGGCGAGCGGTGGCACTGGTTGGACGGGGTGTTGGTGGCGGGGTCGTAGTTGCCGACGCCCTCGCCGGAGATCTCGCTGTCGCCGAGCGAGATGAGGCCGGTCCTGCGCTCGGCGAGCGGCCGGATCGCCGGGTCGCCGTAGATCCTGACGGCCTCGGCGGCGCGTACGGCCTCCAGCTCCGGCGACAGGGGTGTGATCGAGCCGGACGCGGCGGGTGCGGCCTGGGCCACGGGGGTGACGGCGGTGACGCCCCCGAGGGCGGCCGCGAACGCCGCGACGGCGGCGAAGGTACATCTGAGCCTGGGTTTCGTGCGGGCACGTGCCATGAACGCCTCCCCGATATCGGTGTTACCCCCGGTATTTACTGGCCGGTAGGGGAGATGGGAACAGTCCGAACAAGACAATTGCTCAAGTTTCTGAGGAGGCTACAAAGATGACTGACGATCAGCAGCCGCAGGCGTTCCGGACCGAGCACGACTCCATGGGCGAGGTGCGCGTCCCCGCCCACGCCAAATGGCGCGCGCAGACCCAGCGCGCGGTGGAGAACTTCCCGCTCTCCGGGCAGCGCATCGAGCGCGCCCACATCGAGGCCCTCGCCCGCATCAAGGCCGCCGCGGCCCTGGTGAACGCGAAGCTGGGGGTGGTGGACGAGGACGTCGCGCAGGCGATCCGGTCCGCCGCCGCCGAGGTCGCCGAGGGGCGCTGGGACGAGCACTTCCCCGTCGACGTCTTCCAGACCGGGTCCGGGACCTCGTCCAACATGAACACCAACGAGGTGATCGCCACCCTGGCCACCGAGCGGCTCGGGCGCGAGGTCCACCCCAACGACCACGTCAACGCCTCGCAGAGCTCCAACGACGTCTTCCCCTCGTCGATCCACATCGCCGCCACCGCCGCCGTCTCCCGCGAGCTGATCCCGGCCCTGGAGCACCTCGCCGCCGCCCTGGAGCGCAAGGCGGCCGAGTTCGCCGAGGTGGTCAAGGCCGGGCGCACGCACCTGATGGACGCCACCCCGGTCACCCTGGGCCAGGAGTTCGGCGGGTACGCCGCCCAGGTCCGCTACGGCGTCGACCGGCTGCGGGCCGCCCTGCCGCGGCTGGCCGAGCTGCCGCTGGGCGGTACGGCGGTGGGCACCGGCATCAACACCCCGCCCGGCTTCTCCGCGGCCGTGATCGCCGAGGTGGCCGGCGCGACGGGGCTGCCGCTGACCGAGGCGCGCGACCACTTCGAGGCCCAGGGCGCGCGGGACGCGCTGGTGGAGACCTCGGGGGTGCTCCGTACGATCGCCGTCTCGCTCACCAAGATCTGCAACGACCTGCGCTGGATGTCCTCCGGCCCGCGCACCGGATTGGCCGAAATCAATCTGCCGGATCTCCAGCCGGGGTCCTCGATCATGCCCGGGAAGGTCAATCCGGTCGTCCCCGAGGCCCTGCTGATGATCGCCGCGCAGGTGATGGGGAACGACGCGACGGTCGCCGTGGCGGGCGCGGCCGGCAACTTCGAGCTCAATGTGATGCTCCCGGTGATGGCCCGGAACCTGCTCGAATCGATCCGCCTGCTCGGCAACGGGAGCCGGCTGCTGGCCGACCGGACCGTGGACGGGATCACCGCCAACTCCGAGCGGGCCAGGGAGTACGCCGCGTCCTCGCCCTCGGTGGTGACCCCGCTCAACCGGTACATCGGCTACGAGGAGGCGGCCAAGGTGGCCAAGCGGGCCCTCGCCGAGCGGAAGACGATCAGGGAGGTCGTGCTGGAGTCCGGCTACGTCGACCGGGGCGCGCTCACCCTCGCGCAGCTGGACGAGGCGCTCGACGTGCTGCGGATGACGCGGCCCTGAAATCGGTTCCGGCCATGGGCCGGATCCGGTCGTTTGCCGTCCCCGGCCCCCTCCGTGACCTGCACCGCAGCATCCCGCGGGGCCTCCGCCCTAAGATCTGCGCATGACAGGTACCAACGGGGGGTCCGGGGGCGGCGCGGCACGGCCCGCCGCGGGGGGCGGGGCGCAGGAGCGGCACTGGGAGCCCGGGGAGCAGATCCTGTGGCGCTACCGCGACCACGCCCCGGGACTGGACGGCCAGTTCCACATCGCCCGGCCGGTGACGGTGGTGCGCGACACGGACGAGCTGCTCGCCGTGTGGATGGCGCCCGGCACCGAATGCGTCAAGCCGGTGCTGGCCGACGGCAGCCCGGTGCACCGGGAGCCGCTCGCCACCCGGTACACCGCGCCGCGCACCACCGCGCGTTCGCGCTGGTTCGGCGGGGGCGTGCTGAAGCTGGCGCGGCCCGGGGAGCCGTGGTCGGTCTGGCTGTTCTGGGACGACGACTGGCACCTGCGCAACTGGTACGTCAACCTGGAGGAGCCCCGCACCCGGTGGACCGGCGGGGTCGACTCCGTGGACCACTTCCTCGACATCGCGGTCTACCCGGACCGCAGCTGGAAGTGGCTGGACGAGGACGAGTTCGCGCAGGCCCAGCGGATCGGGCTGATGGACCAGGACCAGGCGCGCCGGGTGGTCGACGCGGGGCGCTCGGCGGTCGAGGTGGTGAAGGCCTGGGGGGCTCCGTTCTGCGACGGATGGCAGGACTGGAGGCCCGATCCGGCCTGGGGAGTTCCGGTTCTGCCCGAGGACTGGGACCGCACCCCGGCGCATATGACCTCATGAGACCCTTGATGCGCCCCCGGGGGTCAACCGTAGGATCGTCCTCCGCAGGTCGTTCACGAGGGGCCCCACCGGTCCCACACCCGTAAATGACCTGCGGCGACCGGGACTTGACCGGAGGTCGACGCGAGCGAAAGGTAACGAGCGGGACGCGGTACCCGGGGGTGATGGTGCCCCCGCCGCTGAGCGGGTATACCGCGACTGACCGAGTTGAGTGCAGCGCACATCGAGCGCAAACGGACGGAATTCCACGCGTGACGGAGTACCCCACCTCCCAGGAGGGCCCGCAGCCCACCGTCGCCTCCGGCGGAGGTACGGACGAGCTCGGCCACGGCAAGGCCCCCATCGCGGCCGCCGAGGCCGTACGCACGCATGCCGACTTCCCGCGCCCGCGCGGCACCACGGGCGAGGGCTCCGGGCACGGCCCGGCGGACACCGCCGAGGCGGCCCCGCGCGGCCGGGACGGCGAGGCCGCCCGCAACGCGGGCCGGCGCACCCCGGCCGGCGGCCAGGCCCCGCCGGCGCCTCCGGGTCCGGAACCGGCCGGCGACGCGGCCACCGCCGTACGGGCGGTCCCGCCCGCGGGCTCCGGCACGGGCGGCGGACCGGGCCCCGGCGAGGTCGGCGTGGCCCGCCGCGAGGGCGACCGGCTGCGCTTCGTCGGCGCCGCCACGCGCCGGATCGCGCGCGGCATCGACCTCGACGAGATCGTGCTCGGCCTGTGCCGGGCGACCGTGCCGACCTTCTCGGACGCGATCCTCGTCTACCTACGCGACCCGCTGCCCGTCGGTGACGAGCGGCCCGTCGGCCCGGTCGTTTTAAGGCTGCGCCGCACCGACCGGCTCCGGCCGATCGACGACCTGACCGACGCCGACGGGGGCGCCGGGGCCGCGGGGGCCGCCGGCGAGCTCGACTTCAGCCAGCTGCCGCTGGTCGGCCCGCAGGGTGACCTGCCCGCGGCCGAGCTGTGCGAGATCCGCCCCGGCGGGGCCCTCGCCGAGGTGCTGCGCGGCGTACGGCCGGTCTTCGGGTCGGCCGCCGGGGCCAAGGACGCGCTCCCGGAGCTGCTGGGCACCGAGCATCCCGTGCCGCGCGGCCAGCGGGCCATCCTGGCCCCGCTGCGGGGCCGTCGGCGGGTGATCGGCGCGGCCGTGTTCCTGCGCACCCCCGACCGGGACGCGTTCGAGCAGAACGACCTGCTCGTCGCCGCGCAGCTGGCCACGCACACCGCGCTCGGCATCGACAAGGCCGTGCTCTACGGGCGCGAGGCCTACATCGCCGACGAGCTCCAGCGCACCATGCTGCCCGACGGCCTCCCCCAGCCCACCGGGGTCCGGCTGGCCTCCCGCTACCTGCCCGCGGCCGAGACGGCCCGGGTGGGCGGCGACTGGTACGACGCCATACCGCTGCCGGGCAGCCGCGTCGCGCTGGTCGTCGGCGACGTCATGGGCCACTCCATGACCTCGGCGGCGATCATGGGCCAGCTGCGCACCACCGCGCAGACCCTGGCCCAGCTGGACCTGCCGCCGGCCGAGGTGCTGCACCACCTGGACGAACAGGCGCAGCGGCTGGGCTCCGACCGCATGGCCACCTGCCTGTACGCGGTCTACGACCCGGTCTCGCACCGCATCACCATCGCCAACGCCGGCCACCCGCCGCCGGTGCTGCTGCACCTGGGCGGCCGCGCGGAGGTGCTGCGCGTCCCGCCGGGCGCCCCCATCGGGGTCGGCGGCGTGGACTTCGAGGCCGTGGAGCTGGACGCCCCGGCCGGGGCCACCCTGCTGCTGTACACGGACGGGCTGGTGGAGTCCCGGCTGCGGGACGTGTGGACGGGCATCGAGCAGCTGCGCGAACGCCTCGCCACCACCGCGCAGCTGACCGGGCTGGACCACTCGCCGCCGCTGGAGGCCCTCTGCGACGACGTGCTGGACATGCTGGGCCCGGGCGACCGGGACGACGACATCGCGCTCCTCGCGGCCCGCTTCGAGGGCATCGCGCCCAGCGACGTGGCGTACTGGTTCCTGGACCCGGAGGAGACGGCTCCGGGCCGGGCCCGCCGGTTCGCCCGCCGGGCGCTGGCCCGCTGGGGCCTGGAGGAGCTGAGCGACTCGCTGGAGCTGCTGGTCAGCGAGGTGGTCACCAATGCCGTCCGGTACGCGGAGCGGCCGGTGACGCTGCGGCTGCTGCGCACGGACGTGCTGCGCTGCGAGGTCGGCGACGACTCCCCGCAGCTGCCGCGCCAGCGGCGGGCCCGGGACACCGACGAGGGCGGGCGCGGCCTGTTCCTGGTCAACCGGCTCGCCCGGCGGTGGGGTGCGACCCGGTTGAGCAGCGGCAAGGTGGTCTGGTTCGAGCTCCCGCTGCCGGGGGCGCACGAACGGCGCTGACCGGCGGGAGCCGGGACGTGCGAAGGGGCCCCGCAGCGGATTCGCTGCGGGGCCCCTTCGCGTGCGGCTAGGTCGTCTCTTTCGGATCTTGCCGGTCAAGCCCGCGTCGTCCGGTGCCGTGCATCGGCGCGTTGGCGGGGCGCCCTCGTACTGGACGTACTCGGGTGCTCCGCCAACGCGGCGAGGCGCGGTGCCGGGCGGCGCGGGTCAGGCGAGATCCGGAAGAGACGGCCTAGCGCTCTTCCAGGTTCGGGTTCGGCGGGACGGGCGGTGTCGGGTTGCCCGTCGGCCCGGTCGGCTTGCCCGTCGGCCCGGTCGGCTTGCCGGTCGGCCCGGTCGGCTTGCCGGTCGGCGGGGTCGGGCCGCCGGAGCTGCCGGACGGGTCCGGGGTGCCGGTGGGACGGGTGCTGCCGGAGCCGGACGGCGTCGGGCTGGGGGTGCCGCTGGGGCTGCCCGACGGGGTGGCGGCGCGGGAGGGCGCCGGGGTGCCCATCCGGGCGTCGTCGAGGTCGAACTGGCCCGCGGTCTGGCCCTTGAGCGCGGCCGTCGTGTACGCCTGCCAGATCTGCGCGGGGAAGCTGGAGCCGCCCGCGCGGCCCTTGCCGGCGGTACCGGTCAGGGTGACCTGGCCGTGCGTGTTGGGGTCCTCGCCGAACATCGCGACGACGGTGACCAGTTCGGGGGTGTAACCGGTGAACCAGGCGGCCACGTTGGACTCGGTGGTGCCGGTCTTGCCCGCGGCCTCGTAGGCGGAGCTGCGGACGGCCTTGCCGGAGCCGTTCTCGACCACGCCGGTGAGGACCTTGGTCACGGTGTCGGCGGTGGTGCTGGTGAGCACCTGGGAGCCGATGGGCGTGACGGGCTTGAACTCGCCGTCCTTGTGCTCGGCCTTCTTGATGATGCTCGGGGTGACCTTCTTGCCGTGGTTGTCGAGGGTCGCGTAGACGGCGGCCATCTCGACGGTGTTGGCGCTCATGGTGCCGAGCGACATGGCGGGCTTGTCGGCCGGCCAGCCGTCGCGGTCGGTCATGCCCATGGAGATGGCGGTCTTCTTCACGTTCGTGGGCTTGGCGTCCACGATCATCTGGGCGTACACCGAGTTGACGGAGGAGTTCGTGGCGTCCTGGACCGAGATCATCGGGTCGCCGTAGTTCTCGTTGTCCTGGTTCTGCGGGGCGAACGGGGTGTCGCTGCCGACCACGGGGCGCTTGCTGGTGCCGTCGTAGAGGGTGCTCGGGTTGATCGGGCGGCCGTCCTGGGTCTTCGACCCGTTCTCCAGGGCGGCGGCCAGCACGATCGGCTTGAAGGTCGAGCCCGGCTGGAAGTCGGTGCGCAGGGCGTTGCTCGCCGCCTTCTCGGTCAGGCCCACGCCGCCGTACATCGCGACGATGTGACCGGTCTTGGCGTCCACGGAGGTGGCGCCGGCCTGGACGCTCTGGTCCTGGGGCCGGTTCTTGGTGTCCTTGCGGTCGAGCTTGGACTCCAGCTCGTCCTGGACGGCCTTCTCCAGCGCGGCCTGCTTCTTCTTGTCGATCGCGAGGGTGATCGTCCAGCCGCCGGCGTTGATCTCGGCGTCCTTGATGCCCTGGCGGTTCATCTCGGCCTCGGCGGCCTGGATGAGGTAGCCCTTCTGCCCGTCCATGCCCGGACGCGGCTTGGGCTTGATCGGCTCCTGGAACTTCAGGGTCTTGCGCTTGGCCTCGTCCAGCTTGCCCATCTCGACCATGTTGTCGAGGACGGCGTTGAAGCGGATCATGACCAGCCGCTTGCCGTTGGGGCCTGCGGTCGCCCAGTCGTACTGGCTGGGGGCCTGGATGACGGCGGCGAGGTAGGCGCCCTGTTCCAGGGTCAGCTTGTCGGAGTCGACGCCGTAGTAGGCCTGGGCGGCGGCCTGGATGCCGTAGGCGTTGCGGCCGTAGAAGTTGGTGTTCAGGTAACCGGCGAGGATGTCGGGCTTCTCCATGCGCTGGTCGACCTTGAGGGAGATGATCAGCTCACGCAGCTTGCGCGTCGGCGACTGGTCCTGGGTCAGGTAGTAGTTCTTGACGTACTGCTGGGTGATCGTCGAACCGCCGGCCGTGCCCTTGCCGCGGACCGTGTTGACGAGGCCGCGGAACACGCCCATGACGTCGACGCCGCGGTCCTGGTAGAAGGTCTTGTTCTCGATCGCGATGAACGCGAAGCGGACGTCCTCGGGGACCTTGTCGATCGGGACGATCTCGCGGTTCATGTCGCCGGTGCGGGCCATGATCGAACCGTCGGCGTACTTGTACGTGTTGCTCTGGAGCGTCGCGGTCTTGTTGGGGTCGGTCGGCTCGTCCACGGAGAAGTAGAGGGCTATGCCCGCGACCACCATGAGGAGGATGCCGCCGAGGAAAGTCCCCAGCAGCGTCTTCCAGTTGAGGAAGCGACGTATGCCACTGCGCTTCCCGGTCGCCTTGCCCGCGCGCCCGTTGGCGCGCCCGCTCGGCGCTTTCCGCGCACTGCGTTGCTGCTGCGCCCGTCGCGCATCTGCTCGGCCCATCGCTCCCGCTCCGCTCGATTACCCCCCCGACGTCAGCTCAGAAAACTAACACCGCAGGCTGTGACAAAGGTTGATCAACCTAGATCAATACCGGTCAATTCGGACGTGAGAATCAGCACCCACTCCGATGGAACCGACGCCCACGATGCCGGAAGGGTTGCGGTGTCCGCAAAAAGTGTTATCACTTTGCTAGTACGGCGCGGTCGGCGACGACCGGACACATCGGATCAAACGGGGGCATTCCATGGCAATCACTGCGGACGCACGACCGACCGAGGTACGGGAGTTCACGGCGCGCAGCGTCGGCGGCGGACCCGCCCTGCTGCTCGGACTGGCGGGGGTGGCGGCCGGTGCGGGCCTGCTGGCGCTCGCCGCCGTGTCGGACGCCACGGCGGTCAAGGCGACCCTGATCCCGCTGGGCTTCCTGCTGTTCCTCGGCTCGCTCTTCGCGATGACCGGACTGAACACCGTGGCCCCGGGAGAGGCCCGGGTGGTCCAGCTGTTCGGCCGCTACCGGGGCACGGTCCGCGCGGACGGACTGCGCTGGGTCAACCCGCTGACCTCGCGCCGGAAGATCTCCACCCGGGTGCGCAACCACGAGACGGCCGTCCTCAAGGTCAACGACGCCTACGGCAACCCGATCGAGCTCGCCTCGGTCGTGGTGTGGAAGGTCTCGGACACCGCGCGCGCCGTCTTCGAGGTGGAGGACTTCACCGAGTTCGTCGAGACGCAGACCGAGGCGGCGGTCCGGCACATCGCCATCGAGTACCCGTACGACGCCCATGACGAGGGCGGCCTGTCGCTGCGCGGCAATGCCGAGGAGATCACCGAGAAGCTCGCGGTCGAGCTGGCCACCCGGGTCGAGGCGGCCGGCGTCCGGATCATCGAGTCCCGGTTCACGCATCTCGCGTACGCTCCGGAGATCGCCTCCGCGATGCTCCAGCGCCAGCAGGCGGGCGCGGTCGTGGCGGCCCGGAAGCAGATCGTCGAGGGCGCGGTGGGCATGGTGGAGCTCGCCCTGACCCGGCTGGCCGAGGAGGACATCGTGGACCTGGACCCGGAGCGCAAGGCCGCCATGGTCTCGAACCTGATGGTGGTGCTCTGCGGCGACCGCGCGGCCTCGCCGGTCATCAACACGGGCACCCTCTACCAGTGACCCCCTCCGCCCGCCCCGGCGGCTCCCAGGGCCAGGGGTCCGGCGCCGGTTCCGCCCCGGCCCCCGACCCCGGCGCGGCCCCCGCCGACGCCAGGCCCGCCCGGGCGGCCCGGCAGGCGCGCAAGCAGGTGCTCCTGCGGCTCGACCCGCAGGTCTACGACGCCCTCGCGCGCTGGGCCGGCGAGGAGCTGCGCAGCGCGAACGCCCAGATCGAGTTCCTGCTCCGCCGGGCCCTGGCCGAGTCGGGCCGGCTCCCCGGCGGCGCCGCCCCGATCCCCCCGCGGGGCCGCCCCCGCAAGGCGCCCGACTCCTGAACCCCGCACGCACGCAAGCCCGTACGCCCTTGAAGGCCCGCCGGTGTCACCGGCGGGCCTTCGGCATGCCGGATGCACACATCCGCACGTCGGGCCACTATGCACCGTGCGTATACACGTTGTGTATAGTCGCGCCATGTCCATCGGCCACACCCTGCTCGGCCTCCTGGAGGCCGGCCCGCGCCACGGCTACGACCTCAAGCGCGCCTTCGACGAAACCTTCGGCCACGACCGCCCGCTCGCCTACGGGCAGGTCTACTCGACCATGTCCCGGCTCCTGAAGAACGGCCTCGTCGAGGTCGACGGGGTCGAGAGCGGCGGCGGTCCCGAGCGCAAGCGGTACGCGATCACCGACGCCGGCATCACCGACGTCGAGCACTGGCTCTCCGAGCCCGAGAAGCCCGAGCCGTACCTCCAGTCCACCCTCTACACCAAGGTGGTCCTGGCGCTGCTGACCCACCGCAGCGCCAACGAACTCCTCGACACCCAGCGCGCCGAGCACCTGCGGCTGATGCGCATCCTGACCCAGCGCAAGCGCAAGGGGGACATCGCCGACCAGCTGGTCTGCGACCACGCCCTGTTCCACCTGGAGGCCGACCTGCGCTGGCTGGAGCTCACCGCCGCCCGTCTCGACCAGCTCGCCCGGGAGGTGCGCCGATGACCCCCGCCGGCACCCTGCTCTCCGCCACCGGCCTGTGCAAGTCGTACGGGCCCACCCGGGCCCTGGACGGCGCCGGGTTCTCCGTCCACCCCGGCGAGGTCGTCGCCGTCATGGGGCCCTCCGGTTCCGGCAAGTCGACGCTGCTGCACTGCCTCGCCGGGATCATCACCCCCGACTCCGGCACCGTCACCTACGCCGGCCGCGAGCTGTCCGCGATGACCGACGCCGAGCGCAGCGCCCTGCGCCGCGGCGAGTTCGGCTTCGTCTTCCAGTTCGGCCAGCTCGTCCCCGAGCTGACCTGCGTGGAGAACGTGGCCCTGCCGCTGCGCCTCGCCGGGACCAAGCGCAAGGAAGCCGAGCGGGCCGCCCTGCGCTGGATGGAGCGGCTCCAGGTCGAGGACCTCGGGGCGAAGCGCCCCGGCGAGATCAGCGGCGGCCAGGGCCAGCGGGTGGCCGTGGCGCGGGCCCTGGTCACCGGACCCCGGGTGATCTTCGCGGACGAGCCCACGGGCGCCCTGGACTCCCTCAACGGCGAGCTGGTGATGCAGCTGCTCACCGAGGCCGCCCGGTCCGCGAACGCGGCCGTCGTCCTCGTCACGCACGAGACCCGGGTCGCCGCGTACTCCGACCGCGAGATCGTCGTGCGCGACGGGCGCACCCGCGACATGGAGCCGGTCGTATGAGCGCGCCGGGCAGGCTCGCCGTCTGGTCCCGGGACCTCGCCATGGGCGCCCGGTTCGCCCTCGGCGGCGGCCGGGAGGGATGGACGCGCACCCTGTTCACCGGCGTGGGCGTCGGCCTCGGCGTCGCCCTGCTGCTGATCACCACGGCGCTCCCGGGCGCGCTCACCGCCCGCGCGGAGCGCGACGGGGCGCGGTCCCTGCTGGGCGCGCCGAAGGCCTCTGCGCCGGGCCTGGACACCCTGCTGGTGGCCCGGACCGACATGACGTACCACGGCCGGGACATCGAGGGCCGGCTCCTGAAGCCGGAGGGCCCGGACGCCCCCCTCCCGCCGGGCCTGAAGGCCTTCCCGGCCCCCGGCGAACTGGCCGTCTCCCCCGCGCTGGAGGAACTGCTGCGGTCGGCGGACGGCGCGCTGCTGCGCGAGCGCCTGGACGGCAGGATCGGCGGGGTCATCGCCGACGCCGGGCTGACCGGCCCGGCCGAACTCGTCTTCTACCGGGGCGCCGACAGCCTCCCGGCGACGGGGCCGGGCGAGTTCCGCGTCGAGCGCGTCACCGCCTTCGCCGGGAGGACCGAACGCCCGGAGCTCAGCCCGGTGCTGATGCTCACGGTCCTGCTGGCCTTCGTCGCCCTGCTGCTGCCGGTCGCCGTGTTCATCGCCGCCGCCGTCCGCTCCGGCGGGGAGCGGCGCGACCAGCGGCTCGCCGCGCTGCGCCTGATCGGCGCCGACGCGCGGGCGGTCCGCCGGATCGCGGCCGGCGAGGCGCTGGCCGGGGCGGCGGCCGGGCTCGTCCTGGGCTCCGTCTTCTTCCTGGCCGGCCGCCGGCTGGTCGGTTCCGTCTCCCTCGGCGGGCGCAGCGTCTTCCCGGCCGACCTCACGCCCTCGCCGGGGCTGGTCGCCCTCGTGGTGCTCGCCGTGCCGCTCGCGGCCGTGGCCGTGACCCTGTTCACGCTGCGCCGGGTCGTCATCGAGCCGCTGGGCGTCCTGCGGACGGCGGCGCCCGTGCGGCGCCGGCTGTGGTGGCGGCTGCTGCTGCCGCTCGGCGGGATCGGCCTGCTCGCGCCGCTGGCGGGCCGCGGCAACGGGCCGGGCCGGTTCAACCAGTGGCAGGTCAGTGCCGGTGTGGTGCTGCTGCTGGTCGGGATCACGGCCCTGCTCCCCTGGCTGCTGGAACGTTTCGTCGGGCGGATGCGCGGCGGACCCGTCTCCTGGCAGCTGGCCGTCCGCCGGCTCCAGGCCGCCGGCGGCTCCCCCACCCGCCTGGTCAACGGCATCGCCGTGGCGGTCGCCGGGGCCATCGCCCTGCAGATGCTCTTCTCGGGCGTCGGGGGCGAGCTGACGGAGGAGACGGACCAGGACCCCTCCCGGGCCTCGGTCGCGATCCTGCTGCACAGCGGCACGGAGTCCGGCCTCGACGCCCTGGCCGGGCAGATCGCCTCGACCCCGGGCGTCACCCGGAGCATCCCGCTGAACAGCGTCGGCACCGCGCGGCAGGTCCCCAGCCCCGTCCTCACCGACGTGACCATCGGCACCTGCCGGGCCCTGGCCGAGGTCGCGGAGCTCGACTCCTGCCGCGACGGCGACGCCTTCGTCCTGTCCGGCGGCCCGCTGGACGCGCCCGTCAAGCCCGGCGACCGGGTCCTCGCCGGCGACGTGGGGATCTCCGCCGAGGCCTCGGCGGCACTGGGCGGGAAGACCGTCGAGTGGACCGTCCCGGCGGGCGCCCGTACGGTCACCCCGCGCGAGGACCCCATGGGCCGGCTCCGCACCGGACTGCTGGCCACCCCCTCCGCCGCCCCCCAGGGCATGGGCCGCGCCCAGTCCGCGCAGATCTACGTCCAGCTCGACCGGTCGGTGCCGGACGCGCTGGAGCGGGTGCGCACGGCCTCCTTCAAGGCCGACCCCTTCGCCACGGTGCTGCGCCTGCGGTCCACGCAGCAGGACCGCGCCTTCTCGGGCATCGAGGCCGGCCTGTTCTCCGGCGCGACCGGGGTCCTGGTCCTGATCGGCACCAGCCTGCTGGTCGGCCAGCTGGAGCAGCTGCGCGAACGCCGCAGGCTGCTCGCCGCCCTGGTCGCCTTCGGGACCAAGCGCTCGACGCTGTGCCTGTCGGTGCTCTGGCAGACGGCCCTGCCCGTGGCCCTCGGGCTGGTCCTCGCGGCGGGCACCGGCATCGCGCTGGGCTCGGTGCTGATGGGGATGGCGCAGGTCCGGGTCCGGGTCGAGTGGACCTCGGTGCTGCTGCTGACCGGCGCGGGCGCGGGCCTGGTCGCGGTGGTCACCCTGCTGAGCCTGCCGCCGCTGCTGCGCCTGATGCGCCCGGACGGGCTGCGCACGGAGTAGCGCGCCCGGCCGTACGCCCCGTACGCCCGCACCCGCGGGCCCGTCCTACTCGGCGGGCCAGACGGGGAGCGGGCGTACGGCTTCGCGCAGCGCCGCCGCGATGGCCCGGAACTCCTCCTGCCGGGCCGTGCCGGTCCGCATGGCCAGTGCGATCCGCCGCGAGGGCGCGGGCTCGGCGAAGTACCCGGTGGCCAGGTACTCGTTGCGCGCGGTCTCCAGCCGCAGCGCGGTGCGCGGCAACAGGGTCACGCCCAGTCCCCCGGCGACCAGTTGTACGAGGGTGGACAGCCCGGCGGCGGTCGTGGTGACGGCGGCCCCGTCGGCCCGGCCGGCCTCGCGGCAGATGTCGAGGGCCTGGTCGCGCAGGCAGTGGCCCTCGTCGAGGAGCAGCAGCCGCAGGTCGCGCAGTTCCCCGCGCGGGATGTCGCGCCGCCCGGCGAGCGGGTGCCCGCGGGGTGCGAGCAGGACGAAGTCCTCGTCGAAGACGGGCAGCTCGGTGACCCCGGGGACGCCCAGCGGGACCGCGAGGAGCAGCAGGTCGAGCCGCCCGCCGGCCAGCCCCTCCAGCAGCGAGGAGGTCTGCTCCTCGTGCACCTGGAGGTCCATCCGCGGGTACCGCCGGTGGAACAGCCCGAGCACGGTCGGCAGCAGGTACGGGGCCACCGTGGGGATCACCCCGAGCCGCATGATGCCGGTGAAGGGGGCGCGCACGGCGTCGGCCTCCTCCAGGAGCCCGGCCATGGCGTCGAGGACCGTCCGGGCCCGGGCGGCGATCCGCTCACCCGCCGGGGAGAGCAGCACCTTGCGGGTGGTGCGCTCCAGCAGCTGCACGCCGAGGGCCTCCTCCAGCGCGGAGACGGCGCCCGACAGGGCCGGCTGGCTCATGCCGATCGCCGCGGCCGCGTCCCGGAAGTGCAGGTGCTCGGCGACGGCCGCGAACGCGCGCAGCTGCGCGAGCGTCGCCTGCTTCGCTCCCCTGTTGCCGACAGCCACTGATAGGCACCTCCGATCACCCGCCACCAGGGTAGGCCGTGCGGCCTGCGGGCGGCCCGGCGGTGGGTGAGAGTGGAAACAGGGCGAGGAGGGCCCGGCCGGGACCTTCGCCCGGGAGGCGACCATGACGAACGGGCTCGCACTGACCACCGTACTGGCCCCGCTGGCGGCCGTACCGCTGCTCCTGGGTCCGGCGCTCCCGGCCCACCCCGCGCCCGCCGCGCCCGCCGCCGCATCCTGCAAGGTCGTCCAGGGCTACTCGGCGACCACCTGGGCGATCGAGGGCAGCGGCTTCCCGGGGGACACGGCCGCGGTCACGGGCGACAACGGCTACGACAACCCCGCGGCCAAGGTCACGGCCGGCAGCGTCCGGCTCTCCGGCCTGCCCGCGGGCCACTACACCGTCGGGGGCGTGGCCTGCACGGGCGGTACGGCCCCGGCGCAGGACGGCACGGGCACGGGCACGGGCGCGGACGCGAAGGCCCGGTACGACAGCGGCTTCCGGAAGGGGTTCCAGTCGATCAGGGCGGACTGCAGCGCCAAGCAGCCGAACACCCTGGGCCAGGTCGACCCCGTCTGGCAGAAGGGCTACGACGCCGGCGCGGCGCTGGCCGCCACGACCTTCTGCGGCGGCCACGGATAGGGCGCGGCCACCGGCCCCCGGAGCATTGATAGGGAAGCCTGATCAGCGCGACCGCCCTGAGCGATTTCCGCGATCAATGTCACTGTGCCAGCATGTGAGACCGTCCAACCCCTTCGGAAAGCCCCCAAAAGGGCCCCTTTCCGCTCTGCTAGGAGTCAGTGTGCTCACTGTCGGTGACAAGTTCCCCACCTACGATCTGACCGCCTGCGTCTCCCTCGACGCCGACAAGCAGTTCGCGCAGATCGACCACAAGTCCTACGAGGGCAAGTGGCGCGTGGTGTTTTTCTGGCCTGCCGACTTCACCTTCGTCTGCCCGACCGAGATCGCCGCGTTCGGCAAGCTGAACGACGAGTTCGCGGACCGCGACGCCCAGATCCTCGGCGTCTCCGGTGACTCCGAGTACGTCCACCACGCCTGGCGCAAGGACCACGCCGACCTGCGCGACCTGCCCTTCCCGATGCTGGCCGACGTCAAGCACGACCTGATGCAGGCCTGCGGCGTCGAGGGCGAGGACGGCTTCGCCAAGCGCGCGGTCTTCATCGTCGACCCGAACAACGAGATCCAGTTCGCCATGGTGACCGCCGGTTCCGTGGGCCGTAACCCCAAGGAGGTCCTGCGGGTCCTCGACGCCCTGCAGACCGACGAGCTGTGCCCCTGCAACTGGAACAAGGGCGAGGACACCCTGAACGCCGGCGCCCTGCTGGCCGGTGAGTGACGGATGTCCCTCGACACCCTGAAGTCGGCCATACCGGACTTCGCCAAGGACCTGAAGCTGAACCTCGGTTCGGTCATCGGCAACCAGGACACCCTGACCCAGCAGCAGCTGTGGGGCACCGTCCTGTCCTGCGCGATCGCCGCCCGCTCCCCGCGCGTCCTGCGTGAGCTGGAGCCGGAGGCCAAGGCCGCGCTGTCCCCGGAGGCGTACAACGCCGCCAAGTCCGCCGCCGCGGTCATGGCGATGAACAACGTCTTCTACCGGACGCGCCACCTGCTCTCCGACCCGGAGTACGGCACGCTGCGCGCGGGCCTGCGGATGAACGTCATCGGCAACCCGGGCGTGGAGAAGGTCGACTTCGAGCTGTGGTCGCTCGCGGTTTCCGCGATCAACGGCTGCGGCCAGTGCCTGGACTCGCACGAGCAGGTCCTGCGCAAGGCGGGCGTCGACCGCGAGACGGTCCAGGAGGCCTTCAAGATCGCCTCGGTGATCCAGGCCGTCGCCGTCACCCTCGACGCCGAAGCGGCCCTGGCCGCGGAGTAGTCACCCGCGGGCGCGCTCCCCGCGCGCCGCGCACCGCCGTGCCCCCGTCGCCGCCCTCCCGGGCGGCGACGGGGGCACGGCGCGTTCGGGGGTCACTTCCGGCGCAGCCGGTCCATCAGCGCGCGCATGTCCTCGATCATCGCCGCCTTGACGGCGTTCTCGTCGAGGTCGCCGCCCTCGCCGTCCTGGCCGGCCCACCACTGGACCCGCATCGAGAAGACCGCCCCGCCGTCGAGCACCTGGAGCAGGGGCGCCTCCACCTCCCCCAGGAACACCGCCCGCTCGCCGAGCCCGGGGACCTGCTCCGGCGGGACGGACGGGCGGCGCAGGTTGAGGTTGAGGGCGGGTCCGGAGCCGAACTCGGCCTCGGGGTCGGTCTTGTGGTGCAGCTCCACGAGCACCAGGGCCTCGTGGGTGGGCATCCGGTCGTCCCGCCCGCCCAGGGAGTAGCACTGCGACCAGTCCAGCGCCGCGCCCTCGTCGTGGCCCGGCATGCCGACGCCCAGGCCCCCGAGCGCGGCCCCCACGGCCTTCAGCGGGACCTCCCCGCACAGCTGCTCGCTGTGCCGGTACGCGACCGGCGGCCCGGCGGCGGCGGAACGTTCCTGCACGACCAGGACGCCCGCCCACACGGCGGAGGCCGCCAGGGCCCCGCCCAGGGCCCACAGCCAGCGGGCGGGCCTGCGCCCCTCCCCGCGCCCGGGCCGGTCCGGCGGGCCCGCGAGCTCGGCCGCGGGGGCCTCGGCCCAGTCCCCTTCGAGCTCAGGCTCGCTGATCATCCCCGGCCTCCAGCGCGGCGGCCCGTACGGCCGTGGCCCCGTGCGGGCCCGGCCCCGTGGCGGCGACGGCCGCACCGAGGTGCCGCTCGCGCGAGTAGGCCCTCAGGTAGACCACCACCGTGTTGGTGACGGCCACCAGCGGCACCGCGACGACGGCCCCGCCGATGCCCGCGATCATCCCGCCGGCCGCCACCGCGAGCACCACCGCGAGCGGGTGGACCCGTACGGCCCGGCCGAGGATGAAGGGCTGGAGCACGTGCCCCTCGATCTGCTGGACCGCCAGCACCACGCCCAGGACCGCCAGGGCGATGACGGGCCCCTGCGTCACCAGGGCCACCACCACGGCGAGCGCGCCGGAGATCACGGCGCCGACGAGCGGGATGAAGGCGAACAGGAAGATGAACACGGCCAGCGGCACGGCCATCGTCACGTCGAGGAAGTACAGCCCGAGGCCGATGAAGACGGCGTCGATCAGCGCGACGAGCACCGTGCCGCGCACGTACGCGGTCAGCGTGCGCCAGGCGCGCGGACCCGCGCCCGCGACACCGGGGCGGGCGGCGGCCGGGACGAGGCCGAGCACCCAGGTCCAGATCTTCTTGCCGTCGTAGAGCAGGAACAGCGTCGAGAACATCGCGAGCAGCATGCCCGTCATCACCTCGACGAGCACCGTCACGCCCTGGAGCCCGGCGGAGGTGATCTCCTCGGTGTTGGTGCCGATGGTCTCGCTGAGGTTCTTCGCGATGTCGTTGATCTGCTTCTCGGTCACGTGGAACGGACTGTCCAGTGCCCAGCTCTTGAGCTCGTTGATGCCCTCGCGGAGCCGGTTGGACAGGTCGTCGAGGTTCTCCATGACCTGCCAGACCACGAACCAGCCGACCAGTCCGATGACGACGAAGCCGAGGATCGCCGTGACGGCCGTGGCGAGCCCGCGCGGCAGGCCGAGCCTGCGCAGCCGCACCACGAACGGCTGGAGCAGCGCGGTGACGAGCAGGGCGGCGGCGAAGGCGAGGACGACCAGGCGGACTTCGCTGATCACCAGCATCAGCACCCAGACCATCCCGGCGAGCAGCAGCAGCCGCCAGCTCGCCTCGGCCGCGACCCGCACCCCCCACGGGATGACGCTCACCGGGTCGGGCCGCACGGGCGGCGGGACCGCCCCGGGTTCGCCCGGTGCCGCGCCGGCCCGCAGGGACGCGGTCACGG
Source organism: Streptomyces sp. NPDC090077 (assembly GCF_044747545.1). NCBI lineage: Bacteria > Bacillati > Actinomycetota > Actinomycetes > Kitasatosporales > Streptomycetaceae > Streptomyces > Streptomyces sp. NPDC090077. Next base: position 60,932 of record NZ_JBIVEG010000007.1, on the reverse strand, counting down.
CGGACGCGGGCAGCGGCGGTTCCACGGCGCCCTCGGCCTCGACCTCGGCCCGCCGTTCGTCCAGGGCCGCCTCCATCCGGCTCAGCCTGCTGCCGAGCCGGCCGAGCCAGCCTGCCCTCTTCGCCATGTCGTTCCTTTCCCCCCGCCCAGCGGTGACACCTCGCACGACCGTACACGCGAGGAACCCCGCACCGTTGGACGGTGCGGGGTTCCCCGAGGTTGTACGCGGGCCCTATGCCGGGGCTCTAGTACCAGCCGTTGGCCTGGTGGAAGGTCCAGGCGCTGCACGGGCTGCCGTAGCGCTCGTTCATGTAGCCGAGGCCCCACTTGATCTGGGTGGCCGGGTTGGTGCGCCAGTCGGAGCCGGCCGAGGCCATCTTCGAACCGGGGAGCGCCTGGACCAGACCGTAGGCTCCCGAGGAGGAGTTGACGGCCTTGTAGTTCCAGGTGGATTCCTGGTTGATGATGTTCGAGAAGCACTGGAACTGGCCCGCCGGGACCAGCTGCCGGGCGATGTCCTTGACCTGGGCGACCGTGTAGGAGCCCTGGAGCGGGAAGTCGCCGGCGTCGCGGGTCGCGGACCGGCTGGCGACCTCGCCGCTCTCCTCGCGCTGCTCCTTGAGCTTGGCCTCGGCCTCGGCCTTCTTCGTCTGCTCCGCCTTCTCGGCCTCCGCCTTCTTGGACTTGGCGTCCTCGGCGGCCTGGATGCGGGCGGCCTCCTCCACCGAGCGCTTGGCGTCGGCGTCGGCGGCGTGGGCGATGGTGTCGGCCTGCTGCGCCAGGGTGGCGCTCTGGACCTGGGCCTGCTCGCCGAGCGGGATGTCAGTGAGGAGAGTCGCGCCGGAAGCGGTCGTCTCGATGTCGTTGGAGGCGGCATCGCCAGTGGCGACGCCCACGACTGCGCCGACGGTGGTGACCGCGGTGGCCGAAGCCACTGCGAACCCCCGGACCGAGATCCGGCTCACACGGTGTCCTTCCAGCAGCGTCCGCAGTGACCGCGCGAGCGCAAGAGTGCCCCCTCGACACTGGTCTCCGTGGTGTTGAGGTCACTGGAGACGCTGGCCCGTGGGCAACTCCCTCGCGGGGGCTGCCGGCTGTACCGGGCGGCATACGGACATCGGCTGTGGAGTTGTTCGTACTGCGCGTATCTCAACCGGAGATACAGGTGTGCCGTATGCGGGGCCTGACGGAAACCAGACTCTGCCGGACCTCGACGCCGCAAGGCAATTCCGCGTTGCGTGTGAAAGGTCACACCTGCTGGGATGCAGGTGATTCCGTGAAACGGCTGTGCAGCACGGCGCCGCCCGGCTAGGCTCCTGGGCCTTTGCCGGGCGGCGCCAACTGACCGTCCCGCTATGGGGGTTTTACCCCGTTCCCTCCTAGAGGGTCTCCAGCATCTCCGTCACCAGGGCGGCGATCGGGGAGCGCTCGGAGCGGGTCAGCGTCACGTGGGCGAAGAGCGGATGCCCCTTCAGCTTCTCAACGACGGCGACCACTCCGTCGTACCGGCCCACGCGCAGATTGTCGCGCTGGGCCACGTCGTGGGTGAGGACGACCCGCGAATTGGCCCCGATCCGGGACAGAACGGTCAGCAGGACGTTCCGCTCCAGGGACTGGGCCTCGTCCACGATGACGAACGCGTCGTGCAGCGAGCGGCCGCGGATGTGCGTGAGCGGCAGCACCTCCAGCATCCCGCGCCCCAGCACCTCCTCGATGACCTCGCGCCCGGCGACCGCCGAGAGGGTGTCGAAGACCGCCTGCGCCCAGGGGCTCATCTTCTCGGCCGCGTCTCCCGGCAGGTACCCGAGGTCCTGGCCGCCGACCGCGTACAACGGGCGGAAGACCATGACCTTCTGGTGCTGCCTCCGCTCCAGCACCGCCTCCAGGCCCGCGCACAGCGCCAGCGCCGACTTTCCGGTGCCGGCCCGGCCTCCCATCGAGATGATCCCGATCTCCGGGTCGAGGAGCAGGTCCAGGGCGATGCGCTGCTCGGCGCTGCGCCCGTGCAGGCCGAAGGCCTCGCGGTCGCCGCGTACGAGCTTCACGTTGCCGTCGGCGGTGACCCGGCCCAGGGCCTTGCCGCGCTCGGACTGGAGGACCAGCCCGGTGTGCACGGGCAGTTCCGAGGCCTCCGGTACGTAGAGCCGCTCCTCGGAGTAGAGGAGGTCCACCTGCTCCCCCGACAGGGCGAGCTCGCTCATGCCGGTCCAGCCGGCGTCGGTGATGGCGAGCTCCGCGCGGTACTCCTCGGCGAGCAGCCCCACGGAGGAGGCCTTGATGCGCAGCGGGAGATCCTTCGAGACGACCGTGACGTCGTAGCCCTCGGCCTGGAGGTTGCGGGCGACCGCGAGGATCCGCGAGTCGTTGTCCCCGAGCCGGAAGCCCGCCGGCAGGACGCCGGGGTCGGAGTGGTTGAGCTCGACGCGCAGCGTGCCGCCCAGGTCTCCCAGCGGGATGGGGGCGTCGAGGCGACCGTAGCGGACCCGGAAGTCGTCGAGCAGGCGCAGGGCCTGACGGGCGAAGTAGCCGAGTTCGGGATGGTGCCTCTTGGCCTCCAGCTCGGTGATCACCACGATCGGGAGCACGACCTCGTGCTCGTCGAAGCGGGAGAACGCGTTGGGGTCTGCCAGCAGGACGCTGGTGTCGAGGACGTAGGTCCGCCTGTCGGGCAGGCGGCGCTTTGTGCTGGTCACCACGGAAGGACGTACCCCCTCGGAAGAGGTCGGGCCATGAAGACCGGACCGGTCATCGGCGCCAATGCCAGGGCCGAATTCCGGCCCTCCAATCCGTCCGTGCGAACCGCACGCGCGTCCTGGTGCAAAGGGCCTCCCGGGCGGACGGCCCTGTGCCGTCCGCTGAGACTCGACACCCGTGGATCGGGCGTCGACCTGCCTGGGTTATGCCCTCGAACGTGCGCTGCCATGCCATGGCATATGACGGACGCTCGGTGAATCCCTGGTGAAGGGTTCGCGTGGGACCGGGGGGGGTGCGGGGTGTCTTCCGGTCAGGTGCCGTAGCGCCGGTGGCGGGCGGCGTAGTCGCGCAGCGCGCGCAGGAAGTCGACCTTGCGGAAGGCCGGCCAGAAGACCTCGCAGAAGTAGTACTCGGAGTGCGCGCTCTGCCAGAGCATGAACCCGGACAGCCGCTGCTCGCCGCTGGTGCGGATCACCAGGTCCGGGTCGGGCTGGCCGCGGGTGTAGAGGTGCTCCGCGATGTGGTCGATGTCCAGGACCTCGGCGAGCTCCTCGAAGGAGGTGCCCTTCTCGGCGTGCTCCAGCAGGAGGGAGCGGACCGCGTCGGCGATCTCCTGGCGGCCCCCGTAGCCCACGGCGACGTTGACCAGTATCCCGTCGATGTCGTGGGTGGCCTGCTCGGCCTCCTTCAGCACCGTCTGGGTCCGCGCGGGCAGGATGTCCAGGTTGCCCACGTGGTGGACGCGCCAGCGGCCGTCCTCGGCCAGGCCCCGCACGGTGTTCTCGATGATGTTGAGCAGGGGCCGGAGCTCGACCTCCGGACGGTCCAGGTTGTCCGTGGAGAGCATCCACAGGGTGACGACCTCGACGTCCGTCTCGGTGCACCAGCCGAGCATCTCGGAGATCTTGTCGGCGCCGGCCTGGTGGCCCTGCTCCGTCGTGCCTCCGGACGCCTTGGCCCAGCGCCGGTTCCCGTCCAGGATGACGCCGATGTGCTTGGGCGACGCGTCATGGTCGAGGCGGCCTTCCACCCGGCGTGCATAGAGCCTGTACACCAGGTCGCGCAGCTTCACGATCTTCGAGCCCCTCCGTGCAATGCCCCCGTGCGAATTGCGGTCTCCCCCGAGTCCGCCACATTACTGCGCGCCGGGATCGGGTACCCAACTCGGTCTGTCACAAGTCCGTGATAGCAAGGACATCGTGACTGATAACAATCCCTATCGGGCAGAGCCCTCGCGCTACGACTCCATGCACTACCGGCGCACGGGTCGCAGCGGCCTCAAGCTCCCCGCGATCTCCCTGGGCCTCTGGCACAACTTCGGGGACGACCGGTCCCTGGAGTCCCAGCGGTCCATCCTGCGCCGCGCCTTCGACCTCGGCGTGACCCACTTCGACCTGGCCAACAACTACGGCCCGCCGCCCGGCTCCGCCGAGCTGAACTTCGGCAAGATCTTCGCCCAGGACTTCGCGCGCTACCGCGAGGAGCTGGTGCTCTCCACCAAGGCCGGCTACTTCATGCACCCCGGCCCGTACGGCGAATGGGGCAGCCGCAAGTACCTCCTCGGCTCGCTCGACGCCTCGCTGAAGCGGATGGGCGTGGACTACGTCGACGTCTTCTACTCGCACCGCTTCGACCCGGAGACCCCGCTGGAGGAGACCATGGGCGCGCTCGCGTCCGCGGTCCAGCAGGGCAAGGCGCTGTACGTCGGCGTGTCCTCGTACACGGCGGAGCAGACGGCGGAGGCCGCGCGGATCCTGACGGACATGGGCGTGCGCCCGCTGATCCACCAGCCCTCCTACTCCATGATCAACCGCTGGACGGAGGAGGACGCGCTGCTGGACACCCTGGAGGAGGCCGGCATGGGCTGCATCTCCTTCGCCCCGCTCGCGCAGGGCATGCTGACCGGCAAGTACCTCCAGGGCATCCCGGAGGGATCCCGCGCGAGCCAGGGCAAGTCCCTGAACCCCTCGCTGCTCTCGGAGGACGTGGTCCGCCGCCTGCACGGCCTGAACGACATCGCGGCCCGGCGCGGCCAGTCGCTGGCCCAGCTGGCGCTGACGTGGGTGCTGCGCGACGAGCGGATGACCTCCGCGCTGATCGGCGCGTCGAGCGTGAAGCAGCTGGAGGAGAACGTGGCCGCGCTGGCGGGTGCGCCGCTCACGGAGCAGGAACTGAAGGAGATCGACTCCTTCGCGGTGTCCACCCCCGGCACCAACATCTGGGCCCAGCGCGGCTGACCTGCGCTTTTGCCCCAGGGGCAGGTGGAACGAAAAACGGGCCGGTCCGTGGGGGGGATACGGACCGGCCCGAGGGGGGGGTTCCACCATAACCCTTCGTAAAGCGTCCTGCGTGCATTGCCGCAAAACGATTACGCTCCGAATCCGCCCAGCAGCACTCCGGTGAGGGCTCCGGCGGCCATGAAGGGCCCGAAGGCGAACCCCTGCTCACGGCCCGCGCGGCCGCTCAGCACCAGGCCGAGGCCGTATGCGGCGCCGTAGAGCAGGCCCAGGAACGCCCCGGCGGCCCATACCCCCCACCCGTACCACCCAAGAGCGACCCCCAGGGCGAGCGCCAGCTTGACGTCCCCCAGCCCCATCCCGGCGGGGTTGATCAGGAACAGCACGAGGTACGCGGCCCCGAGCGCGAGTCCGCCCAGCAGCGCGAGCCGCCACGACCCGGCGGCACCGGGCAGCAGCGCGGCCGCACCGAGCAGGGCCGCGCAGGCCGCGGCGAGGGGGAGGGTGAGCACGTCGGGCAGCCGGTGCACCGCGAGGTCGACGAGGGCCAGCAGCACCAGCACGGGCGCCAGGCCGACGAACACCGCCGCCTCGGGGCGGGGGCCGACGGCGGCGGCGAGCGCCGCGCACGCGGCGGCGGTGAGGGCGGCGGCCCCTGCGGCGCGGGGGCCGTAGCGCCGCGCCACCGGCCCGCCGGCCCCGCCGGGGGCGCACCGGGCGGGCCCGAGCCACCCTCGCAGCGGGTGGCCGTCCGGGCAGCGCCCGCGCCAGGGCTCGCCCGGCTCCACCGAGAGCCGGTACGCGGCGCGGGGCAGCGCGAGGCCGGCGGTGGCGCCGTACGCGGCTGCGGCGATGATCACGGTGGTGCCCATCCGGCGACGGTAGGCCGCGCGGCCGCCGCGGACACGGGCCCGAGGACCCAACGCCGCGCCGGCCGGCAGAATCCAGCCCCGCCGGCGTTTGAGGCTGGGGGCACCCCCAGCGGTAGCTGGGGGAGGGTCTGGGGGCGGAGCCCCCAGGAGCCTAGGGTGGCCCCCATGGCGCACTGGCCGGACGGCATCGGCACCCTCCACATCGGCACCGCCGCGGTCCCCCTGGAGGTCGCCGCCTCCTACCGGGCCCGGACCCGCGGCCTGCTCGGGCGCGACGGGATCGAGGGGGCGCTGCTGCTGACGCCCGCGGGGAGCGTGCACACCTTCCGGATGCGGTTCCCGATCGACGTGGCCTACCTCGACCGCCGGCTGCGCGTGATCGCGCTGACCACCATGCCCCCGGGCCGCCTCGGCCTGCCCCGGCTCCGGTCCCGGCACGTGCTGGAGGCCGCGGCGGGGGCCATGGCCGGCTGGGGCCTGGCCGTGGGGAGTCAGGTCGCCGTCTCGACCTCTCCGCACGGGGCGGTAGGTTGGGGCGGTTGAGCTGGGGTCTCAGGGGAGCGGCATGACGGAGAACGCGCGGATCAAGGCGCTGGAGCAGATCATGCCGGCGACGCACGGCGCCGACGAGGACATCGACTGGCAGGCGGCGGAGGCGGCCTGGGGGACCCGGTTCCCGGCCGACTTCGTGGCGTTCATGGGCCGTTTCGGGGCCGGCTCCATCAACGGCGAGGCCAGCATCCTGCTGCCGCTGCCCAAGCCCGGACTCCAGTGGGACCCGGCCGAGATGGCCGAGGAGACCGCCAACGCCCGGCAGCTCTGGGAGGCCGGGGGCGGCCGGGCCGCCTTCGACGTGGACCCGGAGTCCATCATCGCCTGGGGCGTCACCGGCGGGTCCGACATCCTGTGCTGGCTCACCACCGACCCCGACCCGGACCGGTGGCCGGTGCTGGTCGCCGGCCGGCACACCGCCGACGCCTTCGCCGTCCACCCGTACGGCATGGCCGAATTCCTGCTCCGGCTCTGCTCCGACGAGTTCGACGTGAGCCCCGTGAGCATCACCTTCTGGGACGCCGGGCACCTGAGCTTCGTCCACTGGCGCAAGGCCCAGCGCCGCTGGCAGGAGGGCCGCAACCCCGAGACCGGCGAGCCCGACCCCTACGCCGGCGAGTTCGCCGACTAGCGCGCACCGGCCCGCCGCCCGCCGGCCCGCACCCACAGCCCGTTTCCGCTCCGGAAACGGGCTTTTGGCATTTCTACGCGCGTCACATATCCCTCACCCATATCGGAAAACACAATTCGGAAAACCATTGATTGGAGTATCGAACACAACCGTCGACCCAATGCATTCAAGCCGACCGCCCTCAGGAGAGAATTCCGGCCAGACGGGCACGGCGGGACACCCCAGCCCGGAGCAACTCATAAGTAATAACGGGACTCAAAAGAAAATCAGGGGTATCCACCCGTGCGACGAAGAATGTTCGGCGCGGCCGCGACAGCAGCCGTGTTCGGTCTACTGATACCGCTGTCCGGCTGCGGAAGTTCCTCCGGAGACGCCGGCAGCGGCACGCTGCGCCTGGTCGCGGCCGAATACGGCAACACGTCCGCCAACAGTTCAAAGGCTTTCTGGGACAAGGTGACGGCCGATTTCACCAAGGCCAACCCGGGTATCAAGGTCCAGGTCGAGCTCATCCCGTGGGCCGACATCGACCGCGAGGTCTCCCGCATGGTCGCCGCCGGCAAGGCGCCCGACATGGCCCTCATGGGCTCCTACTCGGACTTCGCCGCCCAGGGGAAGCTGTATTCCGCGGAGGAACTGCTCTCGATCACCGCGGAGGCGAACTTCCTCCAGCCCCTCGCCGAGGCCGGGTCCGTCGGCAACACCCTCTACGGCCTGCCGTTCGTGGCGAGCAGCCGCCTGCTCTTCTACAACACCAAGCTGTTCGCGGACGCCGGCCTCGTCGGCAAGGACGGCTCGGCCACCTGGCAGCCGAAGACCTGGACCGATCTGGAGACCGCCGCCAAGGCCCTCAAGGCCAAGGGCGTGAAGTACCCGTTCGCCCTGCCCCTGGGCCCCGAGGAGGCGCACGCGGAGGCGATGATCTGGGAGCTGTCCAACGGCGGCGGCTACGCCGACAGCAGCGGCAACTACAGCCTCGCCTCGGACCAGAACATCGAGACCTTCAAGTGGCTGAAGGAGAAGCTGGTGGGCCCCGGGCTGACCGGCCCGACCCCGCCCGCGCAGCTCAACCGCGCCGACGCCTTCGCGGCGTTCCTGCGCGGCGAGGTCGGGATGCTCAACGGCTACCCGTCCCTCTCCTACGAGGCGCGCGCGAAGGGCATCACCGTCGGCACCGTGTCCATGCCCGTCTCGGACTTCCTCGGCACCGGTGAGACCCCGCCGGCCGTGGGCGTGGCCGACTGGATGATGGCCTTCAAGCAGAACGGCAAGCGTGAGGAGATCGGCAAGTTCCTCGACTTCGTCTACCAGGACAAGAACCTGTCGGACTTCGCGGGCCGCTACCGCCTGCTGCCCTCGACCGTCACGGCCTCCCGCACCCCCTCGGGCGGCGGCCTGGACAAGAACGACGAGCAGTTCCTGACCGCCCTGCGCGGCGCCCAGCTCTACCCGGTCAACGACCCCGCCTGGGTGACGGTCAGCGACACCATCAAGCGCAACATCGGCCGGGCCCTGGAACCGGGCGGCAGCCCGAAGGCCGTCCTGGAGGACATCGCCGCGAAGGCGAGCGCCGCCTCGAAGAAGAAGCACTGAAAGTCCCCCGCAACAAGGGACCTTCGCCTCCCTGCCGCACCGCATCCCGTACGGCAGAATGGCTCTCGGCACTTGATCCAAGGCCGTGGCCCGGTCGCCCGCCGAGCACCCACAAGGTGCGCGGGGCGACAGGCCTCCTCCGCTCCCCCGCCCCGCTACGCGCCGTTCTCCGAGGAGAACGCCTTGCGGTACCGCTCGCAGCTGGAATCCCAGCGCAGGGTGCCCGTCAGCGTCCCGTAGTGGGTCCGCGTGACCGACCACTCCACCGTGTACTCGCCGGTGTCGCACGCGATCTTCTTGTCCCCCGGGACCTTCTGACGCCCCGTGGCGGGCTGCCCCGTCAGCTTCCGCTCCACCTCGGCCTTCGCGTTCCCCCGCGCGTCGCGCAGCACGGCGTGCAGGACGATCGGGTGCTTTCCGTTCTTCGTGGTCAGGCCCTTGTTCACCAGGACGTCGGACACCGCCCACGCGAACTCGTAGGAGGGCGTCCAGGAGAGCGTGTTCGGGTCGGCGACCCGGCGCTCGCCCCGCGGGTCGTGGGGGTGCGACGGGCGGGAGACCGTCCCGTACTGGATCCCCGGGTGGAAGCGGACCTGGCCCTCCAGCTTGTGCTTCTGGTCCTTGGTCCACAGGGACTTCATCTCGTGCTCGCCCCCGGCCGGGTCCTGGAGGAACCCGGTGCCCGGTGCGGCGGTGGCGGAGGCCTGGCCGAGGGCGGGGGCGACGGCCGCGGCTGCCGCGGCGAGGGCGAGGGCGGCGGTGCGAGTGCGCTTCATGCCCGGTCCAACGGGCGCCCGCGGCGGGCCGGAACGACGCCGTGCGCGCGTTCACCCGTACGGAGCGGCCCGCGGACGCACAGGTGACAGATTCCGTTCCGGTCCGGAATGCGCCCCGGACGTCTCTGCTTGTCTGTGCCCGGACGGGGAAACGGTCCCCGCACGACACGGGGGACGACATGGGCATGACAGTAGACGGGACGGTCGCACCGGGCTGGGAGACGGTCCGGGAGGAGTTCGAGGCCTTCGTGGCCGCCGAGCCGCACCCGCCGGAGGCCCAGCTGGCGGTGCTCCACCACGGGCGGCCGGTGGTGGACCTGTGGGGCGGCGAGGACACCGACGGGGCCACCCTGAGCGGGGTCTACTCCCTCACCAAGGGCGCCGCACACCTGGTCGTGGCGCTGCTGGCGCAGGAGGGCGTACTGGACCTGGAGCGCCCGGTGTCGGCGTACTGGCCGGAGTTCACCGGGCACGGCAAGGAGCGGCTGACGGTCCGGCAGCTCGTCGCGCACGGCTCCGGGCTGATCAGCTCCGACGAGGGCTTCTCGTACGAGGAGATCGCGGACGACGCGTTCGTCGCGGCCCGGCTGGCGGTGCAGGAGCCGTTCTGGGAGCCCGGTACGGCGTACGGCTACCACGCGTTCGTGATCGGCGCGCTGACGGGCGAGGTGGTGCGGAGGGCCACGGGCCGCTCGCTCCAGGAGGTCTACGAGGAGCGGGTGCGGGCGCCGTACGGGCTGGACCTGTACATGGGGCTGCCGGCGGAGCTGGAGGACCGCTGGAAGCCGGTCCTGGAGATGCTGCCGACGCCCGCGCAGCAGGAGCTGCTCGCGGCGGGCGGGCCGCCGCCCGAGCTGATGAGGACGGCCTTCAACTGGCACCACGAGCCGCCGATGGACCTGGTCGGGTACGCCAACCACCCGAAGGTGAAGGCCCTCGGCCCGGCCTCGGCGGGCGGCAGCGGCACGGCGCGCGGGGTGGCCGCCCTGTACGCGGCGGCCATCGGCGGGCTGGACGGCCTGCCCGCGCTGCTGGAGCCGGCGACGGTGGCCGACGTGGCGCGGCTGCACACGCCGGGCCGCGACCAGGTGACCTCGGAGCCGGACCACTTCGGGCTGGGCTTCGAGACCCAGCCGGCGGTGGGCCCCGAGGCCTTCGGGCACTGCGGCGCGGCGGGCGGCAACGGCTTCGCCGACCCGGTCACGGGGATCGCGTACGGGTACACGCGCCGCCGCTTCGCCTTCCCGGGCGGGCTGGCCCCGGAGAACGGGCGCCTGACGGCGGCGGTGCTGAAGGTCGCGCGGGGGCTGTAGGCCCCCGCCCCCGGTCAGGCCTGGCCGGTCTCGAAGCGGCTGATGTGGCCGTCGGAGACGGTGAACCGCCAGGCGGTGCGCATCTCGCCCCAGGTGTCGTTGCGGTAGGAGACGACGAGGGACCGGCCGTCGTCGGTCTGCTTCTCGACGGACATGTGGCCGCGGGAGGAGAAGATCTCGCGGTCCGCCCAGTCGCTCACGTCACGGTCCGAGCCGTCGTCGGACATGGTGGCGCCGGGGGTCAGGACGGCCCGGAAGGCGTTCTGGTCGCCCGCGTTGACGGCGGTGACGAAGGCCCGGACGGCGGGGTCGGTGAGCTGGTCCGGCTTGATCATGGGGTCTCCCGGTCGTGTGCGTGGTCGTCGTGCGTCCTGCTGCTGCGCGCGCGACCAGGGAACACCCCCGGCGGGGCCGGACGGCCGACCCTCACCCGTTCGCCGTCCGGCGGCGTGTCAGGAGGGGTCGGCGGCGGTGCGCACCGGGAAGCCGGTGGGCCGGCCCTGTTCCTCCAGCCAGGTCAGGACCTGGTCGAGGGCGGCGACGGTCTGCTTGCGGTCGCCGCCGCCGTCGTGGAAGAGGACCGTGGGGCCGTTGCCGATCTCGCGCTTGACGGCGTCGACGATGGCGGCGGTGCCGGGCTTGCCGAAGTCCTTGGTGTCGACGTTCCAGCCGAGCGGGCGCATGCCGTTGGCGGCCGCGATCCTGCGGCTGTCGGGGGTGAAGGCCCCGCCGGGGGCCCGGTAGTACTCGACCTTCGCGCCGCCGCCGGCGGCTTCCTCGATCAGCTTCTTCGCGTCGAGGATCTGCGCCTGCTGGTAGGCGACGGGCTTCTTGTCCATGGTCGTGTCGTGGTCCATGGAGTGGTCGCAGAGCCGGTGGCCGGCCGCGACCACCTTCTTGACCAGGTCGGGGTGGGCCCTGGCCTGCGGGCCGATCATGCAGAAGACGGCCTTGACGTCGTGCCGGGCCAGCACCTCCAGGACCTGCGGGGTCCAGCGGGGGTCGGGGCCGTCGTCGATGGTGATGTTGACGGCGTTGCCGCCGGCCTCGGAGGCGTGGGCGATGCTGTCGGGCAGCCCGGCGGGCGGGGCCTGCGGGGGCTGGGCGGCCGGGCCGTTGCCGGTCTGCCCGGCGGAGCCGGCGGGGCGGTCGGTGCGGCCGTCGTCGGTGGCGACGAGGGCCGTCACGCCCCAGATGGTGGCGGCCACGGCGGCGGCCGAGGCGCCGACGGCCAGCCGGTTCCGGAGGCTGTGCTTCTGCGTGCTCGTCATGTGTCCACTCCCCATCCGGCCTTGCAAGGGTTCTGTGGGTCATGACGCCTTCATACCTGGCGGGGTTCCACCGAATTGCCCAATAAATTCCAGGTAATAAGGACTTTGGTCCTCAATAACCTCAGTTGTCACACCTGTTCGGGGCATACGGACGGGCGGACGCGCGGACGCGCCGGCGGGCATGCGAAGAGGCGGGTGCGGCCCGGGGAATCCGGGCCGCACCCGCCTCTTCGGCAGTCGGAGCGGTGAGCTGCGGGCGGTGAGCCGCGACTCAGTGCGCGAAGGTGTCCTGCGGGGCCTGTGCGGCCTTGGCGGGCTCGCCGCCGGCCGGGGCCGGACCCGCGCCCCGCAGCGGGACCTCCTTGACGAACCAGGCGAGCACGAAGCCCACCACCGCGACGGCCGCGCCCAGCAGGAACGCCGAGTGGGTACCGGCGGCCACGGCGTGCTGGTAGGCGTCGCGGACGGCCTCGGGCAGCTTGGCCAGGCTCGCCGCGTCGAGCTGGGCGGAGCCGGCGGACCGCGCGGCCTCGGGGCCGAGCCGCTCGGACATGGTGTCCGTCACCCGGGAGGTGAACAGGGAGCCCATCAGGGCCACGCCGAAGGAACCGCCGAGGGTGCGGAAGAGGGTGGCCGAGGAGGAGGCGACGCCCATGTCCTTCATCTCGACGCTGTTCTGCGCGACCAGCATGGTGATCTGCATCAGGAAGCCGAGGCCGGCGCCGAGGACGGCCATGTAGAGGCCGGAGACCAGGCGGGTGGTGCCGGTGTCCATGGTGGCGAGCAGGAACAGGCCGACCACCATGAGGGCGCCGCCCGCGATCGGGAAGACCTTGTACTTGCCGCTGCTGGTGGTGATCCGGCCCGCGACGAGCGAGACGGCCATCATCGAGAGCAGCATCGGCAGGAGCAGCAGGCCGGAGTTGGTGGCGGAGGCGCCCTGCACCGACTGCTGGAAGAGCGGGAGGTAGAGCACGCCGCCGAACATCGCGAAGCCGACGAGGAAGCCGATCACCGACATGAGGGTGAAGTTGCGGCTGCGGAAGATGTGCAGCGGCATGACCGGCTCGGCGGCCTTGGTCTCGGCGTAGAGGAACGCGGCGACGGACAGGACGCCGACGACGATCAGGCCGATGATCTCGGCGGAGCCCCAGGCGTACTCGGTGCCGCCCCAGGTCGTCACGAGGACGGTGGAGGTGATCGCGATGGTCAGCAGGGCCGCACCGAGGTAGTCGATCTTGCCCTGCGCCTTCTTCTTGGGCAGGTGCAGCACGGCCGTGACCATCGCGAGGGCGACGGCGCCCAGCGGGAGGTTGATGTAGAAGGACCAGCGCCAGCCCATGTGGTCGGTGATGGTGCCGCCGACCAGCGGCCCGCCGATCATGGCGAGGGCCATCACGCCGGCCATCATGCCCTGGTACTTGCCGCGCTCGCGGGGCGGGATCAGGTCGCCGATGATCGCCATGACGCCGACCATCAGGCCGCCGGCGCCCAGGCCCTGGACGGCGCGGAAGCCGATGAGCTGGCCCATGTCCTGGGCCATGCCGCTGAGCGCGGAGCCGATGAGGAAGATGATGATCGAGGTGAGGAAGGAGCCCTTCCGCCCGTACATGTCGCCGATCTTGCCCCAGATCGGGGTGGAGGCGGCGGTGGCCAGCGTGTAGGCGGTCACCACCCAGGAGAGGTGTTCGAGGCCGCCGAGCTCGCCGACGATGGTCGGCATCGCCGTACCGATGATCATGTTGTCGAGCATGGCGAGCAACATTGCGATCATGAGGGCCATGAGGACGACACGCACGCTGCGCGGCTTCACCTCCTCGGCGCCCGCTGCTTTCGTGATGTTCTCCGCCATGTCCACTCCCCGTTCACACACAACTGCGCCGGGTACTTACTTGACGCCCGGCTAGTTCACTACACTGGGGAAGGTAGACCCGTCACTAGCCGGGCGTCAAGTAAGTACTCGGGAGACCCATGTCCAGCACCGGTCCGCAGCAGCCGCGGCGCGGCAACACGCGCCAGCGCATCCAGGACGTCGCACTGGAGCTCTTCGCCGAGCAGGGGTACGAGAAGACCTCGCTGCGGGAGATCGCGGAGCGGCTGGAGGTCACGAAGGCGGCGCTCTACTACCACTTCAAGACCAAGGAAGACATCATCATCAGCGTCTTCGACGACCTGACCCGGCCGATCGACGAGCTGATCGAGTGGGCGCAGGAGCAGCCGAAGACGCTGGAGACCAAGCGGGAGGTCCTGCGCCGCTACAGCGAGGCCATGGCGGCGGGCGCGCCGCTGTACCGCTTCATGCAGGAGAACCAGGCCACGATGCGGGAGCTGAGCATCGGGGAGACGGTCAAGCGCCGGCTGTTCACCCTGGTGGAACTGCTGCGCAACGACGAGGGCCCGCTCACGGACCAGGTGCGCTGCGTGAGCGCCCTGTTCACCCTGCACGCGGGGATGATGTTCCTCCAGCACGTGGAGGGGGATCCGGAGGAGACCCGGATGGCGGCCCTGGACGTCGCCACGGACCTGATCACCCGCGCCCACCACGGCGACGCGTAGTCGCGGCGGCGGGCCGGGCGGGGTGCGTCAGGAGCCGTCCGGCGGGGTCGCGGAGCGCTTCGCCGCGAGCGACCGGCGCAGCACCGGGACGGCGAGGCCGAGGGAGGTGCCGAGGGCCAGGCCGAGGCCGATGTTGTCGAACACCAGGAGCCCGAGCAGGATGCCCGCGGACAGCCCGGCGGACAGGCCGGCGGCGGCCTCCTTGCCGTAAACGCCCTCGCCCGCAGTGGTCTTGTCTTCGTTCGCCATGCGGGCATTGTGTCAGTCGATCACTTGTCCACGGCCATGGCCAGTTCGAACACGCCGCTGTTCATGTCCTCGCACAGGGCCCGGCAGGCGCCGAAGAGCTCGGCGAACTCGGGCATGGACTGCCAGTCCCGCGCGGCCTGCACGCCGGTCCAGCGGGACACCGAAACGAAGTGGCCCGGTGCGTCGAGGTCGCGGATCAGCCGGGCGTGCAGGAAGCCGTCGACGGCACCCGAGGTCCAGGTCAGGAACTCCGTCCAGCGCAGGACGAACTCGTCCTCCGCGCCCGCGCGCACCTGCCAGTTGCCCGAGGCCCAGTACCGGTTCGTCTCGTCGGACATCGCCCACCATCCAGGCAGTCGGCCCCGAGTCGGCCCCTCCCCCAGGTTAGGCCGGAACGGCGGCTCAGGCGCGCAGGCGCCGTTCGGACTCCTCGATGGGGACGTCGTTGATGCTGGCCTCGCGGCGGCGCATCAGGCCGTCGTCGTCGAACTCCCACTGCTCGTTGCCGTGGCTGCGCCACCACTGGCCGCCGGCGTCGTGCCACTCGTACTCGAAGCGCACGGAGATGCGGTTGCCGGTGTACGCCCAGAGCTCCTTGCGCAGGCGGTAGTCCAGTTCGCGCTCCCACTTCCCGGCGAGGAAGGCGCGGATCTCGGCGCGGCCGGTCAGGAAGCGGTCGCGGTTGCGCCAGACGGAGTCCTCGGAGTAGGCGAGCGCGACGCGCCCGGGGTCGCGGGTGTTCCAGGCGTCCTCGGCGGCCTGCACCTTGGCGCGGGCGGTCTCCTCGGTGAACGGGGGCTTGAGCATGGGAAGTTCCTCTCGGACCACAGATCGGAGAACGTTCGTTCTCAAGGTAGAGAACGAACGTTCTCGACGCAAGCGGTCCTCCACTACCCTTCACCCCATGGACGACGAAGAGGCCCGCACCCGACTGCTCGACGCGGCGGAGGCGCTGTTCTACGCCGAGGGCATCCAGGCCGTCGGCATGGACCGCATCCGCACGGAGTCGGGCGTACCCCTGAAGCGGCTCTACCGGATCTTCCCGGCGAAGGAGGCCCTGGTCGCCGCCTACCTGGAGCGGCGCGACGCCCGCTGGACCGGCAGCCTGCGGGAGGCGGTGGCGGCGGCCGGGGAGCCGGTGCCAGCGGTCTTCGACTGGCTGGCGCGGTGGTTCTCGGAGCCGGACTTCCGCGGCTGCGCCTTCCTCAACGCGTACGGGGAGCTCGGGACGGGCCCCGAGGCCGTCCTGGACGTCGTACGCCGCCACAAGGCGGAGCTGCGCTCCCTGCTGGGCACCCTGACCGACTCCCCCGCCCTCGCGGACCAGCTCCTGATCCTGGCCGAGGGCGCCACGGTGGTCGCCGCCCTGGACCCGGGCCCGGAACCGGCCCTCCGCGCCCGCGAAGCGGCCCTGCGCCTCCTGGAAACGAGCTCCGGCCCGAACGGGTGAGCACCCGCGCGGCCGGGGCGGCCGTCGGCCCGCCGCGCTAGCCTGGCAGGAGGCACGCAGCGTGACGAGACACCGACGCCGCCCGGAGGACCACGGTGACAGCCATGAGCTTCGAGGGCATGCTGCGCACGGTCGAAGAGCTGGACACACTCGAGGGCTACAAGGCGGAGCTCATCCGGGGGAAGATCATCGTCTCGCCCTGGCTTGAGCTGCGCTGCATGCGCCCCACGCTCAGCCTGCGTGAGCAGCTGACGGAGCACATCGCGGCGGAACAGGTGGCCACCCACGCACCGTTCCTGTTCAGCTTCCCGTCGGTAGGACGCGCCTACGGACCGGACCTCTACGTCGTCGACCGGTCCGCCTTCCTGACAGAGGGACGGCACGGCGACGGCGAGGCCCTGAGCCTCGTCGCGGAGTTCACGTCGACCTCCACCAGGGACGTCGACTGGCAGGAGAAGCTCCAGGTGTACGGGCAGCTGGTGCCCGTGTACCTCGTGGTCGACATGCAGGCGGAAGAGATCACCTGCTTCTCCGACCCCTCCCCGCACGGCTACCGCGCCCACAGGACGGTCTCCTTCGGCACCCCGCTGCCGGTGCCGGCCCCCTTCTCGTGCGAGATCGACACGACCGCGTTCCTTCCCGCGGGCTAAGCCGGGGCGTCATCAGCCGCAGTCGACCCCGTGGAGGGCCGGCGTCACGGGGTCGGTCTCGCGGCCGTGGAGGGTCAGGACGCCCGAGCGGTCGCCCCAGGTCAGCTCGTAGTCGCCGGCGGCGACGGGGCGGGCGTTGTCGTCGGCGATCCAGCTGCTGCCGGGGAGGGCGAAGCCGAAGCCCCGCACCGCGTAGACGCTCCCGTCACCGATCACGAGGAACGCGTTCTCCCGCACCACGGCCCGGCAGCCGCCCGGGCCCGCCGGGTCCAGCACCCGGTACTCGGCCCCCAGGTCCCCCACCCCGCCGAGCCCGATGCCGGCCGCCGCCACCACGGCGGGCAGGGTGAACGCCGCCCACCACCATCCGGCGACGGCCCGCGCCGGGCGCCGCCGCCGCGCGAGGCGGCCGATCCGCAGCGCCACGGCGGCGAGCAGCACGATCCCCGCGACCGCCCAGTGCGGCAGCACCCACCCCGGGACGACCAGGATCAGCTCGGTCCAGCCGACGACCGCGGCGAGCACCGCGCACAGGACGGCGAAGAGGAACGCCCGGTCCGGCGGCACCCCCCGGAGCCGCCCCTGCGCGGCCTGCGCTTCCGTCTCCATCCCCCCACCCTACGGGGCCGGTTGAGGCCAAATGATCATGACCTGCGGTAACGCCGTACGGTCGGCCGCGACCACATCCACACGCGCGTGACGCGTGAGCAGCAACCGGCGGCCGTCGCCGCCACGGGGAAGCGCGGCCCTCGCGGGCCGCGTCGTAAGGAACGCATGTTTCAGCACGTCAAACAGAAGATCGTCGCCGTCCTCACCGCTTTGTGCCTGACCGCGGGCGCGGGAGTCGGCTCGGCCGCGGCCGCCGAGCAGCCCGAGCGTGAGCCCACGCTCCTGGAGATGGCCGCCAAGGTCTCGAAGTACGCGAACTGCCGCTCACTGCCGCTGCACCAACGGCCTCAGTGCGCCCGCGACTTCGCCCTCAAGTCGGTCAAGCTCAGCCTCGCCGTGGGCACGTACCTCTACATCTCCCAGGCCGCGATGAAGGACGAGGGAGCGGCCTTCACCGAGGTCAACAAGGAGCTGGAGAAGCTGGCCGGCCAGCTCCGGCCACTACTGACCCAGGCGAACCAGGAGGCGGACCCCGAGCGGCGGAGGGAGATCTTCAAGCAGCTCGCCAAGACGTACAAGGCGGGCAAGCCGCACCTGGAGAAGTTCCGCAAGCAGCTGTTCCAGGCATCGGAGCTGCTGGACTCGGTCGGCGAGCCCTCCGCCGAGCTCACCGCCCTGCTCTCCGTCTACCTCGGGGACTACTTCCCCGAGCGGAAGGAGATCAAGCCCGCCGACGGCCCGAGCATCTTCGACGCGCTCGACGAGCTCAAGGGCATCGGCAAGGACATCGACCAGATCATCGCGGGCCTCGACCAGATGAACGAGGCCCTCGACGAGATGAACGCCGCGATGGTCCAGGTCAACGAGAGCATCGACGGGATGAACAAGGGCCTGGAGCAGGCCAACCGGGGCATGGACAAGCTCAACGAGGGCGTCCGTGAGATGAACGAGGGCCTGGGCCAGATGAACACCGCCGTGCGCGGGTTCAACAAGGCCGCGGACAAGATCGTCTCGGTGCCCGACATCACGTTCGACTTCTCGCACGTCAACGAGAAGGTCGGCGCGAACCAGACGCCGCCCGAGGTGCTCGCCGCCCAGGACCGCAGGATGGGCTCGCTGCTCAACCTGCTCCCCGGCATCGGCGACGGCAAGGGCGTCGTGGAGGCCCTCCGCGGCAAGGACCTGGCCACCGGCGAGGAGCTGAGCGTCACCGACCGCGCCCTGGGCGCGCTCGTCGTGCTGCGCTGGGTCCGCAACGGCGGGACGCTCACCGCCGACGCCATCCGCGCCGCCCGCAAGGGCGACCGGGTCGCCGGGTGCTTCAACAGCTTCCCGGCCGGTACGCCCGTGCTGATGGGCGACGGGGGGACCCGCCCCATCGAGCAGGTCCGGCCCGGCGACACGGTCCTCGCCACCGACCCGGGGTCGGGCGTCACCGGCCCGCGTCCGGTCGAGGACACCATCCACACGCCCGACGACGTCGACTTCACCGGCATCACCCTCGCCGCCGACGCCGGCCGGGGCACCCTGACCGCCACCGACCACCACCCGTTCTGGTCGCCGAAGCGGGGCGAGTGGACGGACGCGGCCGACCTCAACTCCGGCGACACCCTGCGCACCCCGGACGGCACCGCCGTCGGGATCGAGAAGGTCGTCCACTGGAAGGAACTCCGGGGGGCCTACAACCTCACGGTCAACGGCCTCCACACCTACTACGTGCTCGCGGGCGCCACTCCGGTCCTCGTGCACAATGCGGGCGGGCTGTGCAGCAGGCCGGGCGCCATCGCGAAGGCGACGGGCTACTCCGTCAAGCAGATCAAGGACGCGATCCACAAGGTGAAGGCACAGGGCGGCTGGCGCGGGATCGGCGGCAACAGGAACCCGGACATGCTCATCGACCCCAGGACGGGCGATGTCCATCCGCAGTTGCCCGACGGCAGCCCGGGCGACATCATCGGCAACATCTTCGAACACCTGCCGGACCGGCCGTGATCGAGGAACACGAGGACCGCTGGCTGGTCGGACTGCGGGGCACCGCCGTGGTGGCCGTCGACTCCGTCGACCTCCCGCAGGAGGTCCTGACCGTCGCGTTCGCCGACGGAGCACTGCTCACCGTCTCCGGGCCGGTGCTCCTGACCGACGGCCCGGCGTCCGCGCCGGGGGCGGTGGCGCTGCCCTCCGGGGAGGCGGGCCTCCTCGTCGGCAGCACCGTCCGGTCGGCGGTCGCGTTCAAGAACGGCGCCCTGCGGATGGTGTTCGGCACGGGCCACCACCTGAACGTCCGGGCGGCGGAACCCGCGACGCGGATCCGCCTGTGGAAGCCGGGCGCGTACTGCTGGTCGTGGGAGCGGGGCACGGGCACCATGCGGGCTTGACGGCTTGACGGGCTTGACGGGCTTGACGGGCTTGACCCTCGACCTGGTCGAGGGAAGAGAGTGCGGGACGTGGGGAACGAGATGCGCAGTATCGGCGAGATGGCCCGGGACAGCGGACTGGGCGTGAGCGCGCTGCGGTTCTACGACGGCGCGGGGGTACTGGTCCCGGACCGGGTGGACCCGGTCAGCGGGTACCGCTGGTACGGGCCCGGACAGCTGGCCGAGGCGCGCCTGCTGGCGCACCTGCGGCGGGCCGGCATGCCGCTGGCGGACATCCGGCTGGTGACGGCCGGATGGTCCGGGTCCGACACCGCCCTCGTGCTGAAGCTGCTCTCGGAGCACCTGCTCCGGCTGGAGCGGGGGCTCGCCGGTGCGCGCAGCGAGTTCTCCATGGTCCGCGCCCTTCTCGATTCCAGGGAGAACCCGATGAGTCCGTCCTTCGCCCACGCCCACACCGCCGCCGTCCGGCTGACCGTGTCCGGGCCCGGGCTGGCCGCCGCGCTGGACGCGGTCCGGTTCGCCGCGAGCACCGATCCGGAGCTGCCGATGCTCGGCGGCGTCCTGTTCGACGTCGAGGGCGGCACCCTGCGGGTCGTCGCCACCGACCGGTACCGGCTGGCCGTCTCGGCGGCCGCCGTCACCGGCTCCGGGGAGTACGACGGCACCCGCGTCCAGGCCGTCGTCCCGTCCCCGCTGGTCGACGCGATGCGGGCGCTGCTCGGCGGCGAAGGCCCTGCGGAGCTGGTGCTCGACGGGGACAGGGTGGCCCTGGAGGCCGGGGACCGGCAGGCGGGCGGACGGTGCGCCGGGACGGGCTTCCCCGACTACCGCCGGCTCGTCCGGCTGCCGGCCGGGCGCCGGGCCGCGGTCGACGCGGCCGCGTTCCGGGAGGCCCTGCGCAGCGGGCCCGTACGGAGCCAGGTGCGGGAGCAGGACGGCACGGCGTACGACGTGAGCGTGCTGGAGGTGGCGGACGGGGGGACGGTGTCGGTCCGCGAACACGGCGCGCCGGGGGACGACGGGGCCGGGGACGGGGACCGGATCGCGGTCAACCGCACCTTCCTGCTCGACGCCCTCGCCGCCGGGGACCGGGACCGCCTGGTCCTGGAGGCCGGCGCCCCCACCGCGCCCCTGACGGTCCGACGGGCGGACGACGAGGACACGTACTCGCTGCTCATGCCGGTCCGGGTGGAGGACTAGGGGGCGCTCCGCCCCGTGCCCCGGAGCACGGGGCGGACGGTGGCGTCAGACCAGGGCCAGGCTGATCTGCTCGTTGAAGACCACCCAGTTCTGCCCGCGGTCGGCGGAGTCGCACGGCTTGGAGGAGACCGCCGGGGTTCCCCACGTGTTGGCGAGGCAGTACCCGGGGGCGAAGGCGAGGGAGATCTTCTGGCCGTCGACGTTCCAGTACTGCCCCTGGTCGTTGGGGTCGCAGGGCTTCGACGACACGTCCGGCTTGCCCCAGGTGTTGGCCAGACAGTAGCCGCGCGCGCCGGTGAGGGCGATCTGGTGGCCCGCGAGGGTCCAGTGCTGTCCCCGGTCGGCGGAGTCGCACGGCTTGGAGGAGACGTCCGGGACGCCCCAGGTGTTGGCGAGGCAGTACCGGCCGGGGACGGCGGACTGCTGGACACTGCCCGCGGCCCCTGCACCGCCGGCGGGCAGGAGCGCGGCGACGAGGGCGACGGTGGTGAGGGCGAGCGTCTTGCGGAGGGCGGTTGCCATGATGCGGATTCCATTCTCGACGCAGGCAGGAGTGATTCACTCAAGCCAAAAGGAAGGGGTTATCCGGCTCGGATCCGAGCACATGGAAATTGATACCAGCGATCATCACCCGAGCAATTGGGTCGCCCGACCGGTTCACCCGTAACGATCAGTCGGCAGATGATCGGATGACGGGCGAGCGTGGCGCGAAGTGGCCGAAATGCGCAGTTCACACCCCGGCAGACGAGCCGGATCCCACCCTGCGTGACACCCCTGCGCAGGGCGGGAACGGTTTTCCGTGCATGCGGAAACGTTCCGGATGCACATTCCGCCACACCCCACCTGCGCAGCACGCTCGATATCAAGCCGACCGTGCGGACAAGGTGAATCGGGAGTGAATTCCACGCACCCCTAGGCCGCGCGGAGGGCCGCCCTGAAATCGGGCAGGGAGTCGGCCGAGGCGTACACGACCCCGGCGTCGACCACCCCGGCCGCGCCCAGATCGAGGCGTACGGGCGGGTCCAGACGGACGGCCACGTTCAGCGACTCCTCCACCGAGCAGGCCACCGCCCCCGGCTCGCCGGGCACGGGCCGGGGACCCTTTCCCGGCACGCTGCGGACCACCGGTGCGACGGACCTGACCGCGGAGCGCGGCAGCGTCACGTCCCCGAGGAGCGCGGTCCGCAGCACCAGCCGCTCGGCGTCCACCTCGTGGGGGTGCCGCAGCAGCGCGGCCGCCAGGGCGAGGCCGGTGAGGACCAGCAGCACCTCCAGCGCGAGGTGCACCGGCCGGACGGCGGGCGGCAGCATCGAGGACAGCAGGAAGCCGGTCACGATCTCGGTGCCGGCCAGCGCCAGCACCAGCTGTCGCAGCCCGGCCGAGTGCCGCACCCCTGCCACCTTGGGCCGCCGCATCACCGCCGCCGCCAGCGACCCCGCCAGCACGCGCACCATGCCGGTCCTGGTCGGCCTGGCCGTCACGGTCCCCGTCACCCGGTCCACGTCGGTCACGCGAGCCCCCCGTTCCACCGTCCGTCCGATCATCTCCTTCCACTGTCAGGGGAGTTCACATCGGAGGAAAGTGACAGATGTCAGAGCCGGCCGAGCCGCGCCTCCAGCGCCGGCGGCAGCGGATACGGCCGCTCCGGCGGCAGCAGCCGCTGCGCCTTCGCGGCCTGCCCGGCCCGCACCAGGTCTGCGGCCTTGCGGACCTGCGGGGTGAGATCGGTGATGCCGGTGATCCACTCGTCCGTGAACGTACGGATCAGCCCGCGCCCGATGCCGACCTGGATGCTGTAGTGGTTCAGCGCCGCCCCGCGCGGCGAACGCTCCGGGTCCCACTGGACGTGCACGTCCGCCCGGGCGACGGCGTCCGGGTCCGCGGTGGTGAGCACGGCCCGGGACAAGGCCTCCTCCCACCCGTCCCGCGTCATCCGGACCGCCAGGACCCGCTCCTGCCCGGCCTTGCGGGCCCAGTTGCTGCGGTGCATCAACCACGGGAACGACGGCTTGATCCACGTCATCCGCCCGAACGAGAACGGCGCGACGAACCGCCCCGCGCGCAGGGCGGCGTCCGCGATGGCGGGGGCGTAGGCCTGGTAGACCACGATCGTCCGGGCGTCGTAGTCGGCCCGGACCTGGAACTGGGGTGCCATGCCCCGGAGTATCGGATCCGGCCCGTCGGCGCCGCGACCGGATTTCGCGGGCCTCACACCGGCAGGACGGCCCAGGTCCGCGTCCCGCCGCCGGGCTCCCGGGAGGGCCCGACGCCCCAGTCCCCGCCGTGGTCGCGCACGAGCGCGGCGAAGACCCTCAGGGTGGCCCGGCGGCGCGCTTCGCAGAGGGCGGCGAGGCGGGGGTGGGCGTGGGCGGAGTGGCCGTCGTAGACGATGAGCCGGAGCGCGTCGTCGCGGTGCCGGAGGGAGAGGTAGGTCTCCCCGTACGGGTCCATCCGCCAGGCGGAGCCCATGAGTTCGGAGGCCGCCTGGACGGCGGTGGGTTCGAGCGGATCGAGCGCGTAGGCCCGCAGCGCGGCCCGCACGACCTGCCGCGCGATCCCCGCGGAGCGGGCGGAGGCGGGCAGGGTCACGCTGCACGACAGCCCCGCCGGCTCGGCGGGGTCGCCCTCGGGGGCGACGGGGCAGGAAGTGGGGGCGGCGTACAGGGACGCGGTGAACGGGCTGAGCGGACTGAGCATCTTCGGCTCCCAAGTCGTCTGCGGTGACGGCGGATTGGCATCGGAAGCTCGACGCGCACGGCTGGCTCGCGCGGGCGGGGAGGTGGCCCGTCGCCGAGGCCGAGGCATGCTGCGGCGATGCACTTCGACTCCCCTGCGTGAGCGGTGCGTTACCGAATGTAGAGCAGTTGGTGATGCCTGCGCCACCCGCACGGTGATGTCCGCGCCTTTATTGGATCGGGCGGATGCTTCCGTGCAGACTTCCCCCATGCCACCCAGGACGTCACCGACGTACCGTCAGGCCCGACTCGGTGCCGAGCTGCGCAAAATGCGCCTCCACGCAGGCGTGACGGCCGAGTTCGCGGCCGGACTGCTCGGCATCGACCGGGGCAAGATCCCCAACATCGAGTCGGGCGTGCGGACCATCAGCGCCGAGCGGCTGAGCACTCTGGCCGCCAACTACGGCTGCACCGACGAGACGTACCTCGCCGCCCTGACCGCGATGACACAGGCGCGAGTGCGCGGCTGGTGGGACCAGTACCGGGGCAGACTCGCGGCGGGCATGCTCGACATCGCAGAGCTGGAGTGGCACGCCACGCAGTTGCACACGGTGCAGACCGTGCACGTTCCCGGGCTCCTCCAGACGGAGGACTACGCACGCGCCATCTTCGGAGCGTTCCTGCCGGAGCTGACCCGGCTGGACGTCGAACTCCGGGTCGCCTTCCGGCGGGAACGACGGCTCGTTCTGGAGCGCCCGCAGCCCGTGCGATACACCGGATTCGTACACGAGGCCGCCCTGCGCATGCAGTTCGGCGGCCGGCGAGCAGCCCTCGCGCAGCTGGAGTACCTCGCCGAGCAGAGCACGGCCGATCACATCACCATCCGGGTACTGCCCATCGCACAGGGCATCTTTCCCGGCGCGGGACATGCCCTGTTGTACGCCGAAGGCGTCGTGCCGAAGCTGGACACGGCGCAGCTCGACTCCGCGCACGGGCCGACGTTCATGCACGCCGACGGTGAGCTGGCCCAGTACCGGAGCCACCTGGAGTGGATGTACGGGAAGACGCTCGATGCGTCCCCCTCCCGCGACTTCATCCACCGCATCCGCAAGGAACTGTGAGGGGCCATGGCCGAGATCGACTGGGAAGACCCGTACTGCGGCTCGGGCAACAACTGCTACCGCATCGGGGTGGACGGGGACGGCAACAGCTACATAGCCGTCGCGGGGCAGGAAGACCGCCCCCTTACGGACAGCCGGGCGGCGCTCTCGGCCCTGATCCGGGACATCAAGGCCGGGAAGGCCGATCACCTGCTGGAGGGGTGAGGGCCACCCCCCTCCCGGTGGCCCTCCCGCGGCAGGCGGTCAGCCCTTGCCGAAGCTTCCGGCGAGGGGGCCGGCCGCGCACTGGCGCCACTCGTTCTGGAAGGTGTTGCTCATCTTGCCGAGGTTGCCGCCGTGGGAGCGCAGGTAGCCGAAGATGCCGTTGCAGTTGGCCTCGGTGGGCTCGAACGCGGACGTGCAGCGGCCGCCGGCGCCGCCGCCGAAGTCGCAGCTGCCGGCGGCGGCCGGGGAGGCCGCCCCCAGGGTGAGGAGCGGGACGGCGGCGAGGGCTGCGAGGGCCGTGGCGGCGGCCTGCGCGCGGGTGGAGAGCTTCACGGTGGGTTCTTTCGTCGTGCCGGTGCGCCGGGGTCTTCCCCGACTGCCACGAGCCTGCGGCCCGGGCCCGACCGGCACCATCCGCCGGTCGGCGGGAGCGGAACCGCCGACCGGCGGGGGTGGTCCGCGCCGTCGGTTTTCCGTTCCGTCGGGCCGGGGACAATACGGACGGGAGCTGATGCTCATGGTCCGCGTACTGGTGGTCGACGACGAGGCGCTGATCCGGGAAGGGCTCCGCTCCGCCCTGGCCGGCGCCCCGGACATCACCCTGACCTCGGCGGTCCCGGTGGCCGAAGCCGTCACGGCGGTGCGGCGCGAGCAGCCGGAAGTGGTGCTGCTGGACGCCTGCACCGCCGACGCGGACGCGCTCGCCGCCGGCTTCGCGTCCACCGCCGCCCCGCCCGTCGTGTGCGTCCTGTCCCGCTCCGTGGACCCGGAGCACGTGGCGGTGGCCCTGGGCGCGGGCGCCGCAGGCTACGTACCGAAGGCCGTGGCCCTGGAGACGGTCGTACCGCTCGTGCGGATGCTCGCGGACGGGGTGCGGGTGGTCGGCGAGGGGGCGTGGCCGCCGCTGCGTTCCGCCCTGCTGAGGGAACGGGCCCGGCGGGGCCCGGCGGCGGCAGGCATCGCGACGCTCACCTCGCGGGAGCGCGACGTACTGGCCCTGCTGGCGACGGGGCGTTCCAACGCCGCGATCGGCGCGCGGCTGGGGCTCAGCCCGGCCACCGTCAAGGACCACGTCAGCGCCGTCCTGGCCAAGCTGGGCACCCCCAGCCGGGTCCGGGCGGCCGTACTGGCCGACCGGGCCGGTCTGGGGTCCCCGATGGCATGATCGGGGTGTGATCGATGATCCGGGCCGGTCCGGCGCCACGAGGTACGTCCTGTTCGATGTCGACGGCACGCTGATCGACGCCGTCGACAACCAGCGGCTGGTCTGGCGGACGTGGGCGGAGCGGTACGGGCTGGACGCCGACGAGGTCCACCGGGTCGCGTTGCGGACGAGGCCGATGGAGACCTTCGCGCAGGTCGCCCCGGAGCGGGACCCCCGGGAGTGCCTGGCCGCGCTGCACGAGCTGGAGGACGAGGACGTCCGCTCCGGCACCTACACGGCCTTCGCCGGCGCCTCGGAGCTGCTGAGCGCCCTGCAGCCCGGCACCTGGGCGCTGGTGACCTCGAACTACGAGCACCGGGTGCGGGGACGTTTCGCACGGACGGGGCTGCCGGTGCCGGACGTCCTCGTGGACGCGGCCGCCGTGGAGGAGGGCAAGCCGTCGCCCGTCCCGTACCTCCGGGCGGCCGCGCGGCTCGGGGCCCGGCCGGAGCAGTGCCTGGTCATCGAGGACGCCCCCTCCGGGGTGGAGTCCGGGCTGCGCGCCGGGATGACGGTGTGGGGCGTCAACACCCCCTCGGCGGTGGACGGCGTGCACCGCCACTTCGGCACCCTGCACGAAGCGGTCCGCGACATCGTCGCGTTCGCCGGTGGTTGCGACGGTGGCGGCGGGGAGCGTTAGCCGGCCGCGCCGCGCGGGAAGGTGATCTCGACCCGGCGGTTCTTCTTGCGGCCTTCCTCGGTGCTGTTGTCGGCGATCGGGTAGTCCTCGCTGTAGCCGCGGACGTCGTAGGTGACCCCGGGGTTGGTGACGGTCTTGGCCAGCTCGGCCTGGACGGCGTCGGCGCGCTGCTTGGAGAGCTCCTTGCCGTGCTCGTAGCTGCCCTGGTCGTCGGTGAAGCCGAAGACGCGGATGCGGGTGGCCTTCTGGGTGTTGATCTCCTGCGCGATGGCCTGGATGCGGGAGGCGGCCTGGGCGTTGAAGACGGCGCTGTTCTCGGGGAAGAGAACCTCCGACTGCAGGGCCATCATGACGTTCTGGTTGGTCTCCTGGCGGCGCTGCTCACCGCCGAGGTCCTCGACGACCTCGGCGATGTCGAGGACCTTGATGGGTGCGAGGGTGCCGCCCTGGGGGATCTTCAGGCCGGGCGCGCCGGAGTCGATGGGCACGGGCGCGGCCGCCGACGGCTCCGTGCCGGGGGGTACGGAGGGCTTGGGTTCGTCGGCGTGGGCGCTCGTCGCGCCGATGAGGTGGGTGCCGGCGATGACGAGCCCGGCGATGGCGGTGGCTGCGGCTACGCGGTGGCGTTGTGTCATGGGGTCACCCGGAGAGTTTGACGGTGGCCGAGTTGAAGGTGGGAAGGCTGAACTCCACCTCGCTGGTGGAGGCAGGCGGCGCCGGGAACTGGGCGAAGAATGGCACGCTCTTGCCGGGATCGACGCTGGAGATACCAGTTGTGCACAGGCACCTGGACTCGGTGTCCCGAAGCACGTAGTAGCGCTTCTTGCCCACCTTGTCCACCAGGGTCGCCCCTGCCACCGACTCTCCGCTGCCCTTCAGTTCGATCCCGCGCCAGTCCGATGTACGAGTGAAGGACTGGCTACCACCGTTCTTGATCTGCCCGCTCACGGTGACGAACCCACCGGAATCCCTGCGCACCGAGTTGATGACCAAGGCCATCCCGGCTTCTCCGCTCAGCGTCGCGATCACTTCCGTAGGCTCCGGACTCGGCCCCTTGCTCGGCACGGACCCTTGGTTCCCTGCGCCCTGGGACTGCTGTGGAGCGGACTTGTCAGGAGCCTTTTCCTTCTCGTCGCCACTTCCACCGCACCCGGCCAACGTGAGGGCCAGAACCGCTGCAACCGCAACAGTCGCTCCCCCGCGAAGCTTCACCGTTTGCCGCATGCTCATGTGCGCTGCTTCCTTGTCCGTCGCTCGCTGTTAGTCGGTCAGTCGCACATCGAAGAGGCTTCGCCCCAACGTGCGCCACGGATCAGGGTTCGAGGGGTCGAAGGTGATTTCCTTCCCCCCTTTGCACTGGATCTTCACGGATACGGGCTTTGGCTTGCCTTCGTCGGTGGGTGGCTGGGGAGGCTCCGTCGAGGTCGGCGTAGGTGTTGGAGTCGGCACGGGCAGATCGCCCAGGTGGCACCGTGGTTCGATCTCCGCGGTAGCACGGGCTGTTCCGCGCATGGATTCGGTGCCGGGGATCACCGAACTCCCGACGCTCCTGTCGGTCTCGACAGCCACTGTGAAGCTGAGCCGAGCGGAGGTGCACGATGCCTTCGCGCCATTCATCTCAGCGAAGCTGTCTGCCTTGTCGCAGCCCCCGGAACCGAACCGGTTCCCCTTGAGCACCTCGATCCAGTCCTTCGGCTGCAGCTCGGCGAGGATCAGCCCTGGAGCAAGGTGGTCTCGCGCGTCTTGGGCCGCGGCCAAAGCCGCTGCGTCGGCTGCGCCCTGCGCATCGCTGCGAGTGACTGACGCCTGCCCGATGACGAAGAAGGCAAGCGCGGCAAAGAGCAAGCCTGCCACCACGACCACATAGACGGGGAAGGCCTGCCCTCGGTCACCCCTGCGCCGCGCAGGCAACGCCGCTACCCAGCCTTGATGCTCTTCACCGCGTCCTTGATCCTTGTGGTGATCTCCGAACCGATACCGGAACCGACGATCGCCCCGATGATCACCACGACCACGAGGATGATGCCCAGGTACTCGAACGCCGTCTGCCCCCGGTCGGGGTTCGCGTAGCGCCTGCGGAGACGGGATACCGCCGTGTCCGTCCAGCCCGCCAGGCGGATCTTCGCCTCGACGGACGTCTTCAGCAGCGTGTTGTTCGACATAGGGGGTCCCTCCCGGTCCGGTTCCGCTGTCGATCTGCGGACGGTACGGGGAGTGACGAGAGATAACCAAGGGTCCCGGGGCCCAAATACGGTCCCATTGCGCACGGCGTCTACCCATGACCGGTCACCCCCGGACGGGCGGTTCCCAGCCAGCGGGCTATCGCCTCGCTCCGGCTCGTGCTCTGGAGCTTCGCGAAGATGCGGTTGATGTGGTTCTTGACCGTCTTCTCGCTGATGAAGCAGGCGCCGGCGATCTGCTGGTTGTTCATGCCGGACGCGATCAGGTCCATGATCTCCACCTCCCGCGAACTCAGCCCGAAGACAACGGAGTTGTGCACGCGCTCCGTCGACTGTGCCACAGAAGGTTGCGTCTGCGAAGAGGACCTCAGTTCCGTGAGGACCGCCGTCGCCGCCGTCGGGGAGAAGTGGGCGCGGCCGGCGCGGACGTCGCGGACCGCGCGGACCAGTTCGTCGGCGGTGAACTCGCCGTGGATCAGGTAGCCGCCCGCGCCCAGCAGCAGCGCCTCGCGGATCTGGTCGGCCTCCTGGCTGTACGTCAGCATCAAGACCGGGGCCAGGCAGACCAGGTGCGGCAGCGCCGAGATGCCGTCCACGCCCGGCATCCGGACGTCCAGCAGGATCACGTCCGGGGCGTGGGTCCGCGTCAGGTGCAGGGCTTCGCGGCCGTCGCGGGCCTGTGCCACCACCCGGAGGTCCCCGGCGGTGGCCAGCAGCGCGCTCAGGCCGGCCCGCACCACCGGGTTGTCGTCGGCGATCAGGACGTCGATCGGCGGCTGAGGCCGGGTCGGAGTCATCGGGTGCCCTCCAGCGGGAGCGAGAGACGGACACGGGTGCCCGGGCGGCCCGACGGGCGGGGGCCGAGCGAGAGGGCGGCTCCGATCGCCGCCGCGCGTTCGCGCATGCCGCGCACGCCGAAGTGGCCCGTGGACGGCAGCTGCGGCGGCAGGCCCCGGCCGTCGTCCTCCACCGAGACGGTGAGGTGCGTGCCGGTCACCGAGACGGTGAGCAGGGTCGCGGACGCCCCCGCGTGGCGGCGTACGTTCTCCACCGCCTCCGAGGCGATGGAGAAGACGTGGCGGGAGACCGGGGCCGGCAGGGCCGGCAGGGCGCCCGTCACCCGGACCTCCGCGTCCAGCGCGCGCAGCGCCGCCAGCAGGGGGAACTCCTCCGCCCGCAGGTCCGCCAGCAGGGCCCGGGACTCCCCCGCCGCGCGGCGGGCCGCCGCCGCCACCTCCTCGGCCCGGACGCGGACGAGCTCCGGGTCCGTGGTCCGCGCCAGGGCGTCGGCCGTCAGGGCCAGCCCGTGCAGGGTCTTGGAGACCGAGTCGTGCATCTCCCGCGCCAGCCGTTCCCGCTCCTCCCGGACCGCCTCGGCCGCCGCCAGCCGTGCCCGGGTCTGCGAGAGGCGGAGGAGGAAGTCCCGTACGGAGGAGCCCGCCGCCCCGGAGAGGACGCAGAGGAAGGAGAGGACCGGGCCGCCGCCCAGGGCGGCCACCAGCACCGTCTGGGCCGCCGCGATGACCGCCGAGCCCCGCCAGCCGTACACCAGCCCGGCGAGCAGCGGGGTGCCCAGGGCCACGAGGCCGAGGGGGGACGACGGGGTGGCCGTGACCAGCAGCAGCGCGCCCACCGCCATGTCCGCCGCCAGCAGCCACCGGTGGCGCAGCAGGAGCGGCCCGAAGCGCTCCCAGTCGCGGAAGAGGGCGTACGACAGCATGAAGGTGGCGACGACGGAGCCCGCCACCAGGTACGTCGGTACCCCGGGCGCCGTCCGGCCCAGGGCCGGCGGGGCGCCGAGGGGGATCATGACCAGCCGTACCGCGAAGACCTGGCGGCACAGGGCCTGGAGGGCGTTGGCTTCCAGGCGTTGCGGGCTCATGGGTCAGCCGCCTCCCAGCAGGGCGCCGAAGTCGACGTTCGCGCCGTAGACGAAGCCGCAGACGAGGAGGATGAGCGTGCCCGGCAGCATGAACATCGTCACGGCGAAAGTGGCCTTCGGGACGGCCCGGGCGGCCCGGCGGCGGGCGTTCTGCGCGTCCGTGCGCCGCATGTCCTCGGCGATCGCGATCAGGGTCTCCACGATCGGCGAGCCCAGTTCCTCGCCCTGCTGGAGGGCGGTGACGAACTGGGCGACCTGCTCGGAGTCGTTGCGGCGGCGGAGCTCGTCGAAGGCCTGGCGGCGGCTGACGCCCATGTCCATCTGCTGGAGCGTGATGCGGACCTCGTCCGCCCACGGGCCCTCGTACTTGGACGCGACGCGTTCCAGGGCCTGGCGGAAGCCGAGGCCCGCGCTGACGACGACGGCAAGGACGTCGAGGAAGTCGGGCAGGGTCCGCTCGATGTCGTCCCGGCGGATCCGGATCGCCGACCACAGGCCGGCCTCGATCCAGAACAGCCCGAAGGCGACCATCAGGAGGGCCGGGACGAGCTTGCCGTTCATCAGCATGGCGAGGGCGCCGAGGCCACCCAGGAACCCGTACACCGCGCGCCGGGCGGCGTAGCGGTCGATGGTGAGGCCGGCCGGGTTGCCCGCCATGTCGATCTGGCGGCGCTTGCGGGCCACCTGCTTGGGCCCCATCAGCCGCAGCACCAGCGGCGCCCAGCGGATGCCGATGCGGTCGACGAGCGAGCCGACGGCGGTCGTGCGGGTGGCGCCGACCTCCAGGGCGAGGGCGAGGTCGGTGGGGAGTTTGACGTCGGCGCGGTAGAGGCGGACGCCGTACAGGATCCCGAAGACGGACAGGGCGGCGGCCAGCGCCAGGAGGAAGGGGAGGTAGGTGTGCGTCACGGCGGCCGGCCCCTCAGACGTCGATCTTCGACATGCGGCGGATCAGGACGAACCCGAGGGTGAAGAGGCCGAGCGCGATGAGGACCGCCGTCTGTCCGATCCAGGCTCCCGTCATCCGGTCCAGCGCGCCGGGCATCATCAGGTCGACGAGGAGGAGCGAGCCGAGGCCGATCGCGGGGACGAGGTACGCGGTCACGGTGACCTGCGAGAGCTGCGTACGGATCTCCCTGCGCGTCTCCTTGCGCTGCTCCAGGGTCACCGTCAGGTTCCGCAGGCTGCCGACGATGGCGCCGCCCGCCCGCGCGGACAGGACGAGGGTGGAGACGAGGACGACCAGTTCGCGGGAGGGGAGCCGCTCCACGATCTCCCCGAGCGCCTCCTCGATGGAGTGGCCGACCGCGAGCCGGTCCGCGACCCGGGACAGCTCCTCCCCGGCCGGGGCCTCCAGTTCCTCCGCCGCGATCCCGATGGCCGTGCGCAGGGCGAGTCCGGCCTGGGTGGCGTTGGCGAGGATGCGGGCCAGCTCGGGCAGCTGGTTGATGAACCGCTCCGTGCGCCGGGCCCGCTGCCAGTTGAGGAAGGCGTTGGCGGCCCAGAGCCCGATCAGTCCGGCCACCGGGCCGAAGAACGGCGCGAGGAGGGAGGAGGCGATCAGCCATGTCCCGGCGACGGCCATCAGCACGTACGCGAAGAACTCGCCGGGGGTGAGGTCCAGGCCGGTGGTGGCCAGCTTCAGTTCGATGCGCTTGCCCAGCGCCGTCCTGCGCAGGCGCCGGTCGAGGCCCTGGAAGCGGCGCCTGCGGCCGGTGGCCTCGGGGGCGCCCTCGGCGGAGAGCCGGTCGATGAGGGCCGCGCGCTGGGCGAGCCCGGCCGAGTACGCGTGCACCCCGAGGGACACGAGCAGGCCCGCCAGCAGCGTGGCGCCGAGGGTGAGGAGGACGAGGTTGGTCACAGCACGGTCCGGGAGGTCAGCGGGTCGAGGTGGTCCTCCGGCGGGGCGACCCCGAAGGCCTGGGGGATGGGCTGGTTGCTCATGTAGAGGCGCTCCGCGATCCGGCGGGGCAGCGGGGCGTACGCGAAGTAGCCGTGCACGCGCCCGTCGGCCCCCATGGGCTGGGCGAGGTAGCGGCACACGGTGGTGATCCGGAACGGCTCGCGGCCGTGGGAGTCGAGGATGGAGATCTCCGTGATGCGGCGCGAGCCGTCGCCGAAGCGGGTGAGCTGGACGATGACGTTCACGGCGCTGTTGATCTGGTCCTGGAGCGCCTCGAAGGGGATCTCGACCTCCGACATGGAGGCGAGGGTCTGGAGGCGCATCAGGGCGTCCTGCGAGCTGTTGGCGTGGACGGTGGCGAGGGACCCGTCGTGGCCGGTGGACATGGCCTGGAGCATGTCGAGGGTCTCGCCGCCGCGGACCTCGCCGACGATGATGCGGTCAGGGCGCATGCGCAGGGAGTTGCGTACGAGGTCGCGGATGGTGATCTGTCCCTTGCCCTCCACGTTCGCGGGCCGGGATTCGAGGCGGATGACGTGCGCCTGCTGGAGCTGGAGCTCGGCGGAGTCCTCGATGGTGATGACGCGCTCGCCCTCGGGGATGAGTCCGGAGAGGGCGTTGAGGAGGGTGGTCTTGCCGGTGCCGGTGGCGCCGGAGACGATCAGGTTCATCTTCGCCTGGACCAGCCCGGACAGCAGGAGCAGCATCTGCTCGTCGA
The DNA here is from genome assembly GCF_044747545.1 of Streptomyces sp. NPDC090077. Taxonomy (NCBI): domain Bacteria; kingdom Bacillati; phylum Actinomycetota; class Actinomycetes; order Kitasatosporales; family Streptomycetaceae; genus Streptomyces; species Streptomyces sp. NPDC090077. Next base: position 27,379 of record NZ_JBIVEG010000007.1, on the reverse strand, counting down.
GGGAGCCGAGGGCGATCATCTCGTGCAGGGTGAAGGCGCGCGGGAAGCGGCGGATGGTGAGGGTCGCGCCGGTGAGGGAGAGCGGCGGGATGATGACGTTGACGCGTTCGCCGCTGGGCAGGCGGGCGTCGACCATCGGGTTGGCCTCGTCCACGCGCCGGTTGACGGTGGAGACGATGCGCTCGATGGTCTGCATCAGCTGCTCGTGCGAGGCGAAGCGGATGGGGAGCTGCTCGACCCGGCCGGAGCGCTCGACGAAGATCTGGTCGGGGCCGTTGACCATGATCTCGGAGATGGAGGCGTCTTCGAGGAGCGGTTCGAGCACGCCGAGGCCGAGCGCCTCGTCGACGACGCGGCGGATCAGCTGGGCGCGCTCGGCGGTGGAGAGCACGGGGCCCTCGCGGCTGATGATGTGCCCGAGCACGCGCTCCAGGCGCGCCCGGCGCTCGGCGGGCGCGAGCGCGGACATCTCGGCGAGGTCGATCTCCTCCAGCAGCTTGGTGCGGTAGGAGGAGACGAGCCGGCCGTCCTCGCGGGGGCTGTGGCGGTCGTCGGGGGTGTTGACCCGGGAACGCAGGCTCATGGTCACGGTCCCTTCGGGTCGTCGTTGGGCATGACTGCGGTGGCGGTGGCCGGGTCGACGGACAGGCCGGGCACGATCGAGTTGATGGGGATGGTCACGGTGGCGGTGACGGCGTCGGCGCTCTTGCTGATGGCCACGTCGGCGGTGAGTCCGCCCCGGACCGCCGCCTGGCCGGCGGCCGCGCCGCCGGAGCCCTTGCGGGCCTCCACCCGGGCCGCCGTGCGGGCGGCGGTGTCGGCCTGTTCGTGGACGTACGCGATCCAGCCCAGCTGGATCCCGCACAGCGCGACGAACAGCAGGATCGGCACGAAGCCGATGTACTCCAGGGCCACTTGCCCCCGGTCGGAGCGGATGCTGCCTCTCCTCACGTTCACTCCTCCCGCTCCATCGCCGCGCCGCCCTCGCCCGTGATCTCGCCGAAGTTCAGGCCCGGGTAGAGGACGGGGATCTTGAGCTTCACCGTCGCCTTGAACACGTCTCCGGATTCCCCGCACTCGGCCGACATGCCCCAGGCCGGGGCGATGTGCTCCCCGGCGGCCGTCTGGCAGGCCCCCGCACCGTGCACCGCCCCGGCCCGTGCCGCCTCGTCGGCGGCGTTCCCGGCCAGGGAGAAGGCGTAGCCGATCAGTACGCACTCCCACACCGCCGCCACGAGCAGCAGGATCAGCGGCACCATGCCCACGAACTCCAGGGCCACCTGTCCCCGGTCCCCGCCCCGGTACCGCCCCCGGCGCACGCGTCAGCCCTCCCGGCCGCGCCGGAGCCGGGCCACGGGGCCGGCCGCCCGGACGGCGAGGGCCGAGCCCGTGCCCGTGCCCCGCCGGTGGTCCGGGACGGTGCCCCGCCGGTGGTCCGGGACCGGCGCCTTGTCGGGGGCCGAGAGGAGCCCCAGTTCCCCGGCCACCGCCCACAGGGCCTGCTTGACCGTCGAGCGGTTGTCGAGGTCCTGCACCCGGCCCGCGTCCACGACGGCCTGGAGTTCCTTGAAGGCGGCGGGGACCGGCGTGCGGACCGGCCGGGTCTTGGTGATCTTCTCGATCAGGGAGGGCTGGATCTCGGTGTGCTTGCTCCAGCGGTTGACGACCACCGCGGTGTCCTCCGCCTTGCGCACCTGGAGCCGCTCCCACATCCGGACCATCCGCTTGGCGGCCCGTACGGAGACCACGTCCGGGGTGGTGACCAGTACGGCCGTGTCGGCCTGTTCGACGGCGGCGGCGTTGGCGCCGGTGACCTGGGTGCCGCAGTCGACGACGACCAGTTCGTAGCGGGCGCGCAGGGCGCCGATGACCTGGCGGGCGGCGCGTTCGTCGACCTCCTCGCCCCGCTCCCCGTCCGCCGGGGCCAGCAGCAGGGCGAGGCCGGTGCGGTCCTCGTACACGGCGTCCTGGAGGACGCGGGGGGAGATGTCCTGGATGCCGGCGAGGTCGGCGATGGAGCGGCGGAACTGCACGTCGAGGTAGGAGCCGACGTCCCCGGCCTGGAGGTCGAGGTCGACCAGGGCCGTGCGCCGCCCCGAGGCGGCGGCGGCGAGGGCGAACTGGACGGCGGTGAAGGTGGTGCCGACGCCGCCCTTGGCCCCGGTGACGGTGACGACCCGGCCGCCCGGGCCGGTGAACACCTCGGCGCCGCCGCCCAGGTGGCGGCGTACGCCGACGGCCCACAGGGCGGCGGCCTGGACGCGGGCGCTCAGCTCCTCGTACGAGAGGGGCAGGGTGATCAGGCCCCGCGCGCCGGAGTCCATGGCGGCGGAGAAGAGGCCGGGGCCGGCGTCGGAGGAGAGCAGGACCACGCCCACGGCCGGGAAGCGCAGGGCGACCTCGCGGATGAGTTCCAGGGCGGGGACGGGGCCGATGCGCTCGTGGACGAGGACGACCTCGGGGAGTTCGTCGACGGACTCGGCGGCCATCCGGCCGAGCATGTCGAGGAGGGAGGTGGAGTCGGGGACGGGAGGGGCGGGCTCGGCGTCCGGCAGCTGGCTGAGCAGGGCGGTGATGGAGCGGGCGGCGTCCGGGTCGCCGGCCGCGGGGAGGATTCGAGTGGTCATCCGCGCCTCACTTGTCCCCGTCGAGGGTGTACGTGCGGTCGGCCGGGCCGGGGGCCGAGTCGGTGCCGGGGGCCACGAGGGCCAGCCGGACGTGCTCCGCGAAGGACTCGGCGTAGGCGACGCGCTGGGTGTCCTTCGTGTTCAGGGCGAAGGTGATCGGGACCGCCTCGGCGGGGCCCTTGCGGTCGCTGTCCTTGTCGAGGGCGGTGAGCTTGCCGACGCCGAGGACGCGGGCGTTGGCGACGATGATCACCGAGCGGGCGGGGTCGGTCTCCTTGGCGCCCTTGAAGGTGGCGATGATGTTGACCTTCGCACCGGAGGTGATCTTGCCGGCCACGCCGGTGGCCGCGTCGATCATGATGGCGATCTCCTGCTCCCCGGCCTGGAGCTGCGGCTTGTCGACGAACATGTCGCTCTGGAGGAGCGAGCCCTTCTTCAGGGTGGTGAGCGCGATCTTGCCCTGGAGGGCGCCGAGGTCGTCGACGGCGGTGTCCGACAGCCACCGCTTGGGGACCTTCACCTCTTCGAACTGGCCGGCCGTCAGGGCGCTGTACGGTGCGATGTCGCCCTTGACGCGGTACGCGATGACCTCGGCCCCGACCTTGGAGTTGACGTCGCCGATGACGACGAGGACCCCGGCGAAGGCGGCGAGGGCGCACAGGACCGACAGCAGGAGCAGGATGACGCCGCGGCGCTGGCGTGAGTTCATGAGCCGTACTACCTCGCCGTTCTTCGTTCGTTCGGGCGGTCAGGATCCGGATCTGGAGCGGGCGGCGGGCACCTCGGGCGGCGGTGCGGCCAGGGGGGCGGCGCAGAATCCGCAGCGGTCGCCGATGAGCTCGAAGCCGCACCAGCCGCACTCCTCGCGGCGCACCGAGGAGACCAGCTGGTAGAGGACGGAGACGTCGGGGATGGCGGCGGCGAACTCGACGAGCTTGGGGGTGGCCCACCAGCGGGCGGAGTCCTCGGGCAGCGGGTTCTCCATGACGCCCTGCACCTGCCAGGCGGGGGCCAGTTCGGCCGCCACCCAGTCGGAGGACAGCTGGCCGCGGGCGAAGGTGAGGTGGGTGGCGAAGGCCGGTCCGGGCGGGATCACCCCGGTGGCGGCGGTGCCGAGCCGGGCCAGGTGCGGCGACGGGTGGGCCAGTACGGCGAACTGGGCACTGGGCGACCAGGAGCGGGCGTGCGCCTTGAGGCCGACCGGGATCCGGTCGAGCTTGGCGACGGAGCCCAGCAGGGCTCCCGCGTGGATGTAGTGGGACAGCAGCCGGGCGGCGGAGGCGATCACTCCGGGGCTGAAGTCGCAGACGGTGAGCTGGCGCAGCTGACGCACCAGCACGGCGGTGCCGAGCGGCGGGAGGTCGGTGTCGACGAGCGCGATCCGGTCGGTCTCCAGGATGGCCCGTACGGTGCGCACCCGGTGCACGGTGGCCGGGGGCAGCCAGGACGGCAGGACGGTCACGAGGTGGCCGTGCCGCTCCAGCAGGGCGGTGGTCTCGGCGAGCGAGGCCTCCAGGCCGGCCGCGGCGGGCGGGTGCAGTACGGCGGCGCCGGGGGTGTGCCGGTCGGGGGCCGGCAGCACCAGATCGGCACTGGTGACAGCGATGGCGGTCGGCACGCGAATCCCCCCGTTCACCCTCCGCGCGGCGCCCGTTCGCCCGGCCGTCGGCCGGACTTCCGCACGCGCGCATGCTGCGCGACCGCAAACGATCGGCGCCCTTCCCCCTTGCCCGAGCACCATATCCGCGACGCCCCTGACAGGGCAGGGGCTTGGAGATTCCCGTGCCGGAAGCACATGTCACAGGAGGCGGAAAACCCGGACAACCGGGATCGGGACCTGGTGCATTTCAAGCCACATTGCAAACACTCTTGACACGGGGATTGGTCTGGACCAACTTGGCTGGCGCCAGTTCCCGCCGCGGGGGACCCCACTCCCCCCTCACCGCTCCCCCCTTCCGCTTCTCCCCTTCCTCCCCCCACGGAGCCCACGTGAACCGCATACGCTCCCTCGCCCTGCCGCTCGCCGCCACCCTCGCCGCCGGCGGCCTCACCGCCCTGGCGGCGGGCCCCGCCCAGGCTGCCGACGTCAACGTCGTCCGCAACGGCGGCTTCGAGTCCGGCCTCGCCAACTGGTCCTGCTCGAACGGCAGCGGCGCTTCCGCCTCCGCCCCCGTCCACACCGGGGCGGGCGCCCTGAAGGCCACCCCGGCGGGATCGGACAACGCCCGCTGCTCCCAGACCGTCACGGTCAAGCCGAATTCCACGTACACGCTCAGCACCCAGGTGCAGGGCTCGTACGTGTACCTGGGAGCCACCGGCACCGGCACCCAGGACGTGTCCACCTGGACCCCGGGCTCGGGCGGCGGCTGGCAGAAGCTGTCGACGACCTTCACCACCGGCCCGAACACCACCCAGGTCACCGTCTACACCCACGGCTGGTACGGCCAGCCGGCCTACTACGCCGACGAGTTCAGCGTCTTCGGCCCGGACGGCGGGGGCCCCACCGACCCCGGCCCGAGCCTGCCCGGCGCGCCCGCGGGCGCCGCCGTTTCCGGCCAGAGCCAGAACGGGCTCACCCTTTCGTGGAACGCGGTCAGCGCGGCGAGCGGCTATTACGTCTACCAGGACGGCGTGCGCGTCCAGACGGTGGCGAACACCTCCACGCCGGTCACCGGACTCGCGCCGAACACCTCGTACTCCTTCCAGGTGAGCGCGTACAACGCGGCCGGCGAGGGCCCCCGGTCGGCGCCGGTCACCGGCACCACCACCGGCGGCGGCGGCCCGAACCCGAACCCGTCGGTGCCCAAGCACGCACTGACCGGCTACTGGCAGAACTTCAACAACGGCGCGACCGTCCAGAAGCTCTCCGACGTCTCCGCCCAGTACGACATCATCGCCGTCTCCTTCGCCGACGCCACGACCACGCCCGGCGCCATCGCCTTCAACCTCGACTCGGCCGGCCTCGGCGGCTACACCGTGGCCCAGTTCAAGGCGGACGTCGCCGCGAAGAAGGCGGCCGGCAAGTCGGTCATCCTCTCCATCGGCGGCGAGAAGGGCACGATCTCGGTCAACGACTCCGCCTCGGCGACGAATCTGGCCAACTCCGCCTGGGCGCTGATGCAGGAGTACGGATTCAACGGGATCGACATCGACCTGGAGAACGGCCTCAACCCGACCTACATGACGCAGGCGCTGCGCGCCCTGTCGGCGAAGGCGGGTCCCTCCCTGGTGCTGACCATGGCCCCGCAGACCATCGACATGCAGTCCACGCAGGGCGGGTACTTCAAGACCGCGCTGGCCGTGAAGGACATCCTGACGGTCGTGAACATGCAGTACTACAACAGCGGCGCGATGAACGGCTGCGACGGCAAGGTCTACTCCCAGGGCTCGGTGGACTTCCTGACGGCGCTGGCCTGCATCCAGCTGGAGGGCGGCCTCGACCCCTCGCAGGTGGGCATCGGCGTGCCGGCCTCGCCGAGCGGCGCGGGCAGCGGCTACGTCTCCCCGACCATCGTGAACAACGCCCTGGACTGCCTGGCCAGGGGCACGAACTGCGGGTCCTTCAAGCCGTCGAAGACCTACCCCTCGCTGCGCGGGGCGATGACCTGGTCGACCAACTGGGACGCCAAGGCGGGTAGCACCTGGTCCAACGCGGTGGGTCCCAAGGTCCACGGGCTGCCGTAGGCGGTAGAGGTGTGGGGGTGGCTGATTCGGTCCGGTGAGCCCGCCGGATACTTCCGGGGCTATTGACCGGGACATGCCACAAGAGCACGCTGTGCGCGTCCGCACGGCTACCCCCACACTCCCACCCAGGAGAACGCATGCGGCTCCACACCCGCCGAAGGGCCGCCGTCACGGCGGCCCTGCTGGCGCTCGCGCTCGGCGCACCCGCCTACGGCATGAGCGCGACGGCAGCACCGCCGCCCACCCCGTCCACCGCCACCCAGGACGAGGCGATCGCCCAGTACGAGATCCAGGGCCCCGCCACGGCCGCCGAACGCACGGCCCTGCTGCGCACCGGGGTCTCGATCGACGAGGTGGACGCCCGCTCGGTCGTGGTCAGCGCCGACCCCATGCAGGCCAAGGCCCTGCGCGCGCTGGGGTACGCCCTGACCCCGCTGCCCGGACCGCCCGACCGCGGCGAGCGCGGCGTCGCGGCGACCCCGATGGACTTCCCGTCGGCCGACTCCCGGTACCACAACTACGCCGAGGCGAAGGCCGAGATCGACCAGCGCATCGCCCAGTACCCCGGGATCATGAGCAAGCGGGTCATCGGGAAGTCGTACGAGGGCCGCGACCTCATCGCCATCAAGATCAGCGACAACGTCGGCACGGACGAGGCCGAACCCGAGGTGCTCTTCACGGCCCACCAGCACGCCCGCGAGCACCTGACCGTGGAAATGGCCCTGTACCTGCTCAAGGAGTTCGGCTCCAAGTACGGCAGCGAGAGCCGGATCACGAACATGATCAACCAGCGCGAGATCTGGATCATCCCGGACCTCAACCCGGACGGCGGCGAGTACGACATCGCCACCGGCTCCTACCGCTCCTGGCGCAAGAACCGCCAGCCCAACAGCGGCTCCTCGTACGTCGGCACGGACGAGAACCGCAACTGGAACTACAAGTGGGGCTGCTGCGGCGGCTCCAGCACCAGCAAGAGCTCCGAGACCTACCGCGGGCCGGCCGCCGAGTCCGCCCCCGAGGTCAAGGTCGTCTCCGACTTCGTCCGCAGCCGGGTGGTCGGCGGCAAGCAGCAGATCACGGCCGCGATCGACTTCCACACGTACAGCGAACTGGTGCTGTGGCCCTTCGGCTACACCTACAACGACACCGCGCCCGGCCTGACGGCCGACGACCTCGCCGTGTACAAGAAGATCGGCACGAGCATGGCCGCCAGCAACGGCTACACGCCCGAACAGTCGAGCGACCTGTACATCACGGACGGCACGATCGACGACTGGCTGTGGGGCAACCAGAAGATCTTCGCCTACACCTTCGAGATGTACCCGGCGAACGGCGGCGGCGGCTTCTACCCGCCCGACGAGGTGATCGACCGCGAGACCGCGCGCAACAAGGAAGCGGTGCTCCAGCTGCTGGAGAACGCGGACTGCATGTACCGCTCGATCGGCAAGGAAGCGCAGTACTGCGCCTGACCCTCTGACCCTCGCGATCGGCCGAGCCGGGGCGCCCCACCGCCAGGGGGGCGCCCCTTCGCCTGCGGCTCGGCTCAGCCCAGTACGGCCAGGGCGTCGATCTCGATCAGCAGCCCGGCGGGCAGGCCGACGTACACCGTGGTGCGGGCGGCGGGAACCTTCACGCCCTGCTCGTCGAAGTAGGTGTTGTAGATCTCGTTCATCTCGGCGAAGTGGCCGGTGTCGGTCAGGTAGACGCGGATCATCACCACGTCGTCCCAGCTCGCGTCCCCGGCCTCCAGCACGGAGCGGACGTTCTCCAGCGTCTGGAGGGTCTGCTCGCGCAGCGTCGGCCCCGCGGTGGTGGGCGGCTGCCCCTCGACGTGCGGCAGGTAGCCGACCTGGCCGGCGACCTGGAAGATGTTGCCCTTGCGGACGCCGTGCGAGAACTTCGCGGGCGGGGCGGGGTGGGACTCGGGGGTGACGGCGGTCTTCTCGCTCACGTCGGGGTCCTCTGCGTTCGTTCCGGTACGGGGGGTGTTTCCCCCCGCTGATGGTGTCAGCGGGGCGGCCCCCGCGTGACGCCCCCTCAACCGGTTCGCGAGGACGGGCTACCGCCGCCGCTCCCGCTGCGCGGGGCCTAGGTCCCCTACCCGCCCTTCGCCCGTTCCCTGGGGCTCCGCCCCAGACCCCGCGCCTCAAACGCCGGCGGGGCTGTAAATAGCCTCGCCGGCGATTGAGGCGAGAACGGTTGAAGGGCGGGTAGGGGACGGCCCCGCGCAGCGGCCGCCCCACCCCCGGGCGGAACCGGGGGACGTTGACCCCTCGTCGTGCAGGGTGTTAGACCACAGGAACACCGCGCAGCGCAACCGCACCACCCCAGGAGGACCCCATGGGCAGCGACGCAGTCCGACGGCTCGCCGGCGAACCGGTCGACCACCGGTTCAAGGGCCTGCCCCCGGACGCCCAGGCGGCCGGCCTCACCGTCGGGGAGCTCGCCGCGCAGGGGCGGGACCTGTACACCGGCGGGTTCACCACCCCCGTCCTCACCCTCGACGCCGACGCGCTCGCGCACAACCTCACCGTGCTCGGCGAGTACTCCGCCCGCCACGGCCTCGCCTTCGCACCCCACGGCAAGACCTGCATGGCCCCGCAGCTCTTCGAGCGCCAGCTCGCCCACGGCGCCTGGGGCATCACCGCCGCCGTGCCCCACCAGGCCCGCGTCTACCGCGCCTTCGGGATCCCGCGGATCTTCCTCGCCAACGAGCTCGTCGACCCCGCCGCCCTGCGCTGGGTCGCCGCCGAGCTCGCCGCCGACCCCGGCTTCCGGTTCGTCTGCTACGTCGACTCCGTGCGCGGGGTCCGGCTCATGGACCGGGCCCTCCAGGGCCGCGGCGCCGTGCTGGACGTGGTCGTCGAGCTCGGGGCCGGCGAGGGGGCGCGCACGGGGGCCCGTACCGACGAGGACTGCCGGGCCGTCGCCGACGCCGTCGCCGCCACCGACACCCTGCGCCTCGTCGGCATCGCCGGCTACGAGGCCGAGGTGCCCGACGCCGACCCGGAGAAGGTGCACGCCTGGCTGCGCCGGCTCACCGGTCTCGCCGCCGAGTTCGACAAGGCCGGCCGGTTCGGCCCCGACGTCGAGGAGATCGTCGTCAGCGCCGGCGGCTCCGCCTGGTTCGACGCCGTCGCCGACGTGTTCGGGGAACTGCCCGAGCTGTCCCGGCCCGTCCTCAAGCTGCTGCGCTCCGGGGCGTACGTCTCCCACGACCACGGCTGGTACGGCCGCCTGACCCCCTTCAACCGGGTCCCCGAGGAGGGCGGTCTGCGCCCCGCGTTCCGGCTCTGGACGCAGGTCGTCTCCCGCCCCTCCCCCACCCAGGCCTTCGTCAACGCCGGCAAGCGCGACATCGCCTACGACCTCGGTCTGCCCGAGGCCGAGCTGGTCCGCGACGCCCTCGACGGCACCGAGCGGCCCGCCACCGGCATCCGCGTCGTCAAGCTCTCCGACCAGCACGCCTGGCTGGAGACCGGCTCCGCCGAGGACGTCCAGGTGGGCGACTGGGTGGCGCTCGGCATGTCGCACCCCTGCACCATCTTCGAGAAGTGGCCGCTGATCCCGGTCGTGGAGGCCGACGGCACGGTCACCGAGTACGTCCGGACCTTCTTCTAGCCGTGGACCTCGTCATACGGGGCGCCCGTGTCGTCGACGGCACGGGCGCGCCCCCGTACACCGCGGACGTCGCCGTGCACGAGGGCCGGATCGCCGCCGTCGGCCGGATCCCGGCCGGCGGACGGCGCACCCTCGACGCCCACGGGCTGGCCCTGGCCCCCGGGTTCGTGGACATGCACGCCCACAGCGACCTCGCGCTGCTCCGCGACCCGGACCACTCCGCCAAGGCCGCCCAGGGCGTCACCCTCGAAGTCCTCGGCCAGGACGGCCTGTCCTACGCGCCCGCCGACGAACGGACCCTGACCGGCGTGCGCACCGCCATCGCCGGCTGGAACGGCCCCGGGGACGACGTCGACTTCGACTGGCGCACCGTCGGCGAGTACCTCGACCGGCTCGACCGCGCCCACGGCGGCCACGGCACCGCCGTCAACGCCGCCTACCTCGTGCCCCAGGGCACCGTCCGCGCGTACGCCCTCGGCTGGGACGACCGCCCCGCCACCCCGGCCGAACTCGACCGGATGCGCCGGCTCGTCGCCGAGGGGCTGGAACAGGGCGCCGTCGGCCTGTCCTCCGGGCTCACCTACACCCCGGGCATGTACGCCGACGGCGCCGAACTCACCGAGCTGTGCAAGGTCGTGGCCCGGTACGGCGGCTACTACTGCCCGCACCACCGCTCGTACGGGCGCGGCGCGCTCGCCGCCTACGCCGAGATGCTCGCCCTGACCCGCGAGGCCGGCTGCGCCCTGCACCTGGCGCACGCCACCATGAACTTCGGGGAGAACGAGGGCCGGGCCCCCGAACTCCTCGCCCTCCTCGACGCGGCCCTCGCCGACGGCGCCGACGTCACCCTCGACAGCTACCCCTACACCCCCGGCTGCACCACCCTCGCCGCGCTGCTCCCCGGCTGGGCCCACGCGGGCGGCCCGGAGGCCCTGCTGGCCCGGCTGCGCGACGAGGACAACGCCGCGCGGATCCGGCACGCGCTGGAGGTGGTGGGCTCCGACGGCTGCCACGGCGTACCGGTGGACTGGGCGTCGGTGGAGATCTCCGGGACGAACGACCCCGCGTACGGCGGCCACGTCGGCACCCGCCTCGACAGCTGGGAGACCGCGCGGCGGCTGCTGATCGGCGACCGGCTGGGGCCGACCGTCCTCCAGCACGTCGGCCACGAGGAGAACGTCCGGGCGATCATGCGCCACCCCGTCCACACCGGCGGCTCCGACGGCATCCTGCACGGCGCGAAACCGCACCCGCGCGCGTACGGCACCTTCCCGCACTACCTCGGGCACTACGTCCGCGAGCTGGGCGTGCTGTCCCTGGAGGAGTGCGTGGCCCACCTGTCGGGCCGTCCCGCGGCGCGGCTGCGGCTGCCCGACCGGGGGCTGGTCCGCGAGGGCTTCCGCGCCGACCTGGTCCTCTTCGACCCGGACACCGTCGCGGCCGGGTCCACGTACGAGCGGCCGCGCGCACTGCCGACGGGCATCCCCTACGTCCTGGTCGACGGACGGTTCGTCATGCGGGACGGGCGGCGGACGGACGTACTGGCCGGGCGGGCCGTGCGCCGAACCCCGTTCGCGGGCTAGGACTTTGGTCCCACCGGGTGTTCACGGCCGACACATACGATGAACGGCATGGCCGTCTTCATACTCCCCGCGCTCCTCTTCCTCGCCTTCTGCGTGGGCGTCTTCAAGGACCGCCGCCGCTTCAGCAACGCCGTGCTGCTCGGCCTGACCTGCATCGCGCTGCTGGCAGCGGTGCTGTTCAAGGTGACCGCCCTGCCCGCGTGGGCGGCGCTGACGATCTTCGCGCTGGCCTTCACCGGGCCCGTGCTCGGCACGATCGCGATCGGCGGCTTCCTGATCGCCAACGGCGTCACCATGATCCGCAAGGAGGGCCGCAGCCCGCGCAACCTGCTGTCGATGCTGGCGGGGCTCGGCATCTTCGGGATGATCGCGCTGCTGATCGCCGTCCCGATGTTCCACTCCGCGGTCCTGACCGGCATCGCCGCGACGCTGACCCTCGTCGTCGGCTACGTCGCCTTCATCTTCCTGTGCTTCCTCGGCTACGCCTTCCTCTACGGCCGGATCAAGGTGCGCGGCGACGTCGACCACGTGGTGATGCTGGGCTCCGGCCTGATCGGCGGGGACCGGGTACCGCCGCTGCTGGCCTCCCGGCTGCGCAAGGGGCAGCAGATCTACGCGGCCCAGCTGGCCCGCGGCTCGCGCCCGCCGGTGCTGCTCACCTCGGGCGGCAAGGGATCGGACGAGCGGGTCTCCGAGGCCCGGGCCATGGCCGACTGGCTGATCGCGGAGGGCGTCCCGGCGGAGCACGTGAGGCTGGAGGAGAACTCCGCCACGACCGAGGAGAACATGCTCTTCTCCAAGGGGATCATGCTGGCGGACAAGCCGGGCTACCGGTGCGTGGTCGTCACCAACAACTTCCACGCCTTCCGCGCCGCGATGCTGGCCCGCAAGACGGGCGTCAACGGGCAGGTCCTCGGCTCGCCGACGGCCCGCTACTTCCTGCCGAGCGCCCTGCTGCGCGAGTTCGTCGCGGTGTTCTGGGAGCACCGGACGGTCAACCTGTGGATCTGCGGCGCGCTGGTCGCGCTCGGCGCCCTGGCCACGGTCGCCGCGGCGGTCCGGTAACGCCGTGCGGGGGTGCCGTGACGCCCCCCTTGGTCGTCACGGCACCCCCTGTCCGGCGGTCCCCCGCGTTTTACAGCTTCTGCCAGAGCGCCGGGACGGCCGACGGCTCCCAGCCCGTCTGGGCCTGGTGGCCCTGGAGGCAGCGGTAGCTCGCGCCGCCGTAGGTGACGGTGTCCCCGGCGGCGTAGACGGCGCCGGCCTTCCACGTGCCGCCCGGCTGCGGGCCGGGGCCGGGCCCGGGGCCCGGGTCGGAGCCGGTGACCTTGAGGGTCAGGCCGTACGCGGACAGGATCGGGTTCAGCGGCTGGAAGAAGGTGGTGCCGCCGCTGCTGCAGTCGCCGGAGCCGCCCGAGGTGACGCCCTGCGCCTGGCTGCCGGAGATGTAGGAGCCGCCGGAGTCGCCCGGCTCGGCGCAGACCGTGGTGCGGGTGACGCCGGAGATGGTGCCCTCGGGGTAGGTGACGCTGGTGTTGTGCTGCTGGACGGTTCCGCAGTGCCAGCCGGTGGTCGATCCGGAGCGGCAGACGGAGGAGCCGACGGGCTGCAGGACGGAGCCGGTGACCTGCACGTTCGCCCCGCCGCTGCCCTTCACGTAGGGGGTGGCGGTCCAGTTGGTGTTCGCGGCGACCCAGGCCATGTCGTTGCCCGGGAAGACGGAGGCCTGGAAGGACCCCTGCGCGACCTGGTTGAAGCCGCTGGTGGAGGTCCCGGCGCGGCCGCAGTGGCCGGCGGTGGCGAAGCCCTGGGTGGTGCCCTTGGTGATCGGGAAGCCGACGGAGCAGCGGCCCTGGCCGTTCATGTAGTACGCGTCCCCGCCGCGCAGGTCGTACAGCGGGCGCGGGGCCTTCTCCGCGGCGGTGCGCACGACCGTGGCGAGGGCGGGGTCGGTGCCGGTGGCGGCCAGCAGCGCGGCGGCCGCGCCGGGCCGGGTCTCCTCGACGACGAGGGTGTTGGTGCGCGGGTCGACGTACCGGACGGGCGTCTCGGCGGTGGCGGCCCGGTCCAGGCCCGCCTTCGCGGCGTCCAGGTCGGCCAGGGAGCGGGTGACCAGCCTGGCCTGCGCCCCGGCCGCGCGTATCGCGGCGGTGTCGGCGGCGCGGGTGGTGGCCACCGTCAGGGTGGCGGAGTCGGCCCCGTCGACCCAGGCCCCCGCGAAGGCGGTGCCGAGGCGGGCGCTCAGCCGGGCGGCGGTGGCGCCCGCCTCGGCCTCGTGGGCGAGGCGGTCCTCGGCCTGTGTGGGGGTCAGGCCGAGGTCGCGCTGGAGGGCGGCGAGCAGTTCGGCGGGTGCGTCGCCGGGGCGCAGGGTGGCCGTCGCCGACTTCTGCGGGGCGGCCGGGTCCGCGGCGGGGGTGGCGGCCCCGGCGGCGGTGGTGCCGGCCAGCAGCAGCCCGGCGGCGGCCAGGGCGGTACACGCCGCGCGGGCGTGTCGCTTGAGCATGGTGGATCTCCTCGGTTCAGTGGGGGTCACCGAAACCGTAGGAATCCGAACCGGCGTACGGGAGCTGCCGGTTGGCCCCTCCCCCGGTGTTATGGCCGGGGGCGTCCGGCTTCCGGGGTGCGTTCATGGGGCGGGGGCCTCAGGATGGGGGCCTGGGGGGCACGGTAGGAGGTATCCGATGGACAGTGAAACCAACGAGCAGCCCACCCGGTCGGACCGGCTCTTCACCGGTGGAGAGCGCGCGTACGACCCCGAGGACCTGGTGATGGCGACCGGCCACGACCCGACTCCGGAGCGGGTCGAAGCGGCGCGGAAGCTGATCGAGAAGGAGGGCCCCCAGGTCATCGAGCGCTACCTCCCGTAGCGCCCGCCCGACCGAGGACTGCCGCACCCGAGGCCCCGGGGTCGCCCCCCGGGGCCAAGGCCTGCCCGGCCCCCTCCAGCCCCTCCAGCCCCTCCAGCCCCTCCACCCTCCAGCCCCGCCGGCGTTTGAGGCGCGGGGTCTGGGGCGGAGCCCCTGGGGGCACCTCCCAGCGGTAGCTGGGGGAGGAACGGTGGAAGGGCGGGTAGGGGACCCTGCCCCGCGCAGCGGCCCACGCCCCCGCCCCGCCCCGCGGCACGGCACGGCGACCCCACCCCGTGGCCCCTCCCTCACCCTCTGCGAAGCTGAGAGGCACGTTTCGCACCCGAAGGGACCGGACCCCCTCATGCCCCAGGTGAAGCTGACCACCAGCCTCGGCACCATCGTCATCGACCTCCACCAGGAGGCGGCCCCGGCCACGGTCGCCAACTTCCTCGCGTACGTGGAGAGCGGCCACTACGACGGCACGGTCTTCCACCGGGTGATCCCCGGGTTCATGAACCAGGGCGGCGGGTTCACCGCCGACATGCGGCAGAAGCCCGTGCGCGAACCGGTGCGCAACGAGGCGGACAACGGCCTGAAGAACGTCCGGTACTCGGTGGCGATGGCCCGTACGAGCGTCCCGCACTCGGCGACCTCCCAGTTCTTCGTCAACACCGCCGACAACCCGGCGCTGGACCACACCGCCCCCACCCCGGCCGGGTGGGGCTACGCCGTCTTCGGCACGGTCACCGGGGGTCAGGACGTGGTGGACTCCATCGCCGCCGTCCGCACCGGCCGGGCGGGCGGGCACGGTGACGTCCCGCTGGTCCCGGTGGTGATCGAGAAGGCGGTGGCTGCGGGCTGAGCCGCGGCGGGCCGGCGGGCCGCGGCGCCCGAGGATCGGGCCAGCGCCTCCGCGTGCGCGGACCGGGCGTGCGCCAGGACGCCCGGCGCCCGGGCGGCGGCCGGTGCGGCCGGGTGCCAGCCCAGCAGGTGCCGCCACAGCAGCGGGCTTCCGGCGAGCGGCCGGGCCACCACCCCGGGGGTGGCCGGGAAGGTGGCCCGGCACAGCCCGACGGCCCGGCCGACCTGGACCAGGTGCACGCAGGACGCGGTGTCGGTCTCGTAGACGCAGGCGGGCGTGAACCCGGCGCGGACGCAGGCCGCGGCGAAGCAGTCCCCGAAGCAGCCGTCGCCGGGTACGTCGGTCCAGGCCTCGGCGGCCAGCTCGGCCAGCTCGATCTCCGGGCGCGGGGCCAGCGGGTGGTCCTCGGCCAGCATCACGTGGACCGGGTCCCGGGCCACCTCCAGCCAGGCGAGCCGGCCGGGCTCGGGCGGGGCGCTCTCGCCGCAGGCCCCGACCAGCGCGAAGTCCAGCCGGCCCGCGGCCACGCCCTGGGCGATCTCCCGTTCCGACCAGGACGTG
Organism: Streptomyces sp. NPDC090077; assembly: GCF_044747545.1. Taxonomy (NCBI): domain Bacteria; kingdom Bacillati; phylum Actinomycetota; class Actinomycetes; order Kitasatosporales; family Streptomycetaceae; genus Streptomyces; species Streptomyces sp. NPDC090077. The sequence goes on along the minus strand of NZ_JBIVEG010000007.1, from coordinate 11,592 downwards.
TACGTGGTCACGGGCACCCCGGGCTCCTGGTGGGCGATCCGGTCGACGAGCCCGCCGAGCAGCGGCCCGTGGGTGCCGCCGAGCCGGTAGCCGGCGGCCCCGCTCCGGGCGAAGCGCACCGCCTCCTCCTGGAGCTCGGACAGCGCGGGCAGCAGGACCCGGGCCCGCTCCAGCACCAGTTCGCCGAGCGCGGTGGTCCGTACGCCGTCGCGGCCGCGTGCGAAGAGTTCGCCGCCCAGGGCCCGCTCGATCCGTTTCAGCTGGCCGCTCAGGGCGGGTTGCGCGAGCCCGAGGGCGGTGGCGGCGCGGGTCAGGCTGCCGGCGTCGGCGACGGCCCTGACGATCTTGAGGTGCCTCAGCTCCAGATCCATGGTCCGAGCTTGGTCCAGACCTGCGGGCGTGCGCTACGGGTCCGGCGCATCCAGAATCGGTAAAGGCTCGTTAGCGCTCCGGGGGACGCCCTACGGAGGTCAGATGAACAGTGTTGCCGTGCCGGTCGCCCCGGACTCGCCGAGGTCCCCGGACTCGCCGGGGTCCCCGGTCGACTGGGACCACCCCGTGGACCCGCACCCCGGTCCGCGGCTCGACCACGTACGGGCCTACGTCGCGAGCGGCGGTACCGACCACCTGTGGCACGGGGTCCCGACCCTCCTCCTGACCACCCTCGACCGCATCACGGGCCGGCCGGTGCGCACCCCGCTGGTCTACGCCGAGGACGAGGGCCGGTACCTGCTCGTGGCCGCCGATTCGGCCGGGCTCCGCCCCCCTGCCTGGTACGAGAACCTCACCGCGCACGCGCAGGTCCGCCTCCAGGTGGGCACCCGGACCCTCGCGGCGTGGGCGCACACGGCGGACCCGGCGGAGCGGGAGACGTACTGGGAGGCGCTGACGGCGCTGTGGCCGCCCTACGAGGAGTACCAGGCGCTCGCGCGGCCCCGGGAGCTGCCGCTGGTGATCGTGGAGGGGTGACGGGCGGACCCCGTTCGGCGACAGCTACGCCGCGGGCTGCTCGGCCGGGGTGGCGACGGCGGTGTAGGTGCGGCCGTCGACCGCGTACTCGCCGAGCGGGGTCATGCCGAAGGCGTCGACGTGCACCCGCCAGGAGGGGGCGTTGCCCGCCTCGATGAAGGCGACCAGCGCCTCGGCGCGCCCGGCCGAGGCCTCGACCGCCCTCGCGAACAGGCCCCGGGCCACGCCGTGCCCGCGGAAGGCGGCGTCCACCACGACCGGCCCGTACAGCAGCCACGGCACCTCGCTCAGGGGGCGCCCGCGCCAGACGAGCGCTGACTGGGCGCGCAGCAGCCCGGCGACGGCCGCCGGCGGGTCGGCCATGTCCTCGGCGACCGACAGCGCGAGCAGCCCGGCGACCTGCCCGTGCCCCGCGTCGGCCACGAGCAGCTCCCCGTCCCGGGCCATGGCGCGCAGGGTTTCGGCACCGAAGGCCCCCTGCACGAAGCCCTGCGCGGCCCGCTGCTCCTCGGTGAGGGCGTCGTGGTGGTTGGCGGCGAACAGCCGGGCCATGGCGGGCGCGTCGGCCTCGGTGGCGTATCGGAAGCGCATGCGGCGATGCTGCCACGCACGCCCTGCCCCGGGCCTGGTGACGGGGCCCGGATGTCACCTCGGGGTGGGCGGGGGGCGGGGGGCAGGGGTCGCGCGTTGCACGTCACGCGTCACGCGTCACGCGTGGTCGTACACCGTGACCGCCACGTCCCGGGCGCAGAGCGCTTCGGTGATCAGCGGTTCGACGCGGGACCACTTGCCGCCGGCGAGGCCGCACCCGATGCGCGGCATGTGGACGCTCGCCCCGAGCTCCAGGGCGTGGTCCGCCAGCGCGGCGAGGCAGCGCTCGACGGCCTCGTAGCGGATGGGCGGGCCGCCGCTGCCGGTGCGTATCCCGCGCTGGCCGACCATGTTGGCGACCCACACGTCGGGCTTCACCCGCACCACCTGCACGGCCCCGAGCCCGAAGTCGTTGCCGCTGCGCCCGCGGTGCCAGGCCCTGAATTCCGCTTCGGGCTCGGGCCAGCGCCGGGAGAGGGCGAGCACGAAGCCCTTGCCCCAGCCGCCTATGTCGTTGCAGACGTGTGCGATCAGCTTGGGGCCCTTGGCCTGCGGACTCGTCGCGTCCCCGGCAATGATCGTGAGCGGCTTCATGTGCCCACGGTAGGAAGGGGCACTGACAGCGGTCGGCTGTCGGTGCCGGTCAGCTGTTGGTGTTCAGGAAGCCGATGACGACCGCGCCCCACCAGCAGGCCTGGGAGACCAGGGCGGTGGCGCCGCCCCAGAGCAGCAGGCCGCGGCCGGCTTCGCCGGAGGCGGCGTCGAGGCGGCGGCCGAGGAGGCCCGCCTGGAGGCCGTTGACGGTCAGCGCGGCGACCAGACCGATCTTGGTGAGGGTCAGCGGGGAGGTCAGGTCCGGGTGGAGCATCAGACCGCTGACCACCAGGCCGCCGAGGCCGGCCCAGATCGGGACGTGGAGCCGGGAGGTCGCCGCGACGACCTCCGCCAGGCCGCAGCGGCCGGTGGCCCACAGCAGGCCGTAGTAGTCGGCCGACAGCACCGCGCCGAAGCCGAGCACCAGCGAGGCCAGGTGCGCGAACAGCGCGGCGGAGTGCATGGCCTCGTCGGCCTGCACGTGGAGCGAGCACCACAGGCCCGCAGCCAGGACGACCAGCGCACACAGGGCCCCCGCCGCTACGGTCCACCACGAGTCGTACAGGCGGATGGGGCGGGGGGCGAGTCTGGCGGCTGGGGAGGACATGGCAGAGGGCTCCGGGACGAGGGGCGCGACTCCGTCAGGCGCGCCAAAGTGAGGTAAGGCTCACCTAAAGAGCCCTGGTCGTCAATCCGGGTCCACGGGGCGGAACGGCGGGCCCGGAAGCGGTGCGGGAGCGGCGCCGGACCCTACTCGGAGGTAGTCCGGGGCACCCGTGGACACCGGCGGACGCGTACTGGCGCGCGGGCGTGGCCGGTTGGCGCCCGGCGCCGGTCCGGAGCGCCCCGCGGCCGCCCATCGCCCGGGAGGGGGACGGTCCCGCGCCTCCCTCCGGGGGGTGACGAGCGCAACACCGGGGGTGGGGCGCTGCGGGCCACACATCCATTCCGCAGGCCGGAGGGGGGTCCGGCCGCCGTTTCAAAGGGTGGACGCGGGCGCCACCCCTACATCGCGCGAAATAGGGCATATCGCTCGATGGATTTCCGCCGGAACGGCCGAGCGGGCGCGCGGACGGGCCCGTAAGCTCCCGTCATGCAGGTGATCCAGTCAACGAAACTCGCCAATGTCTGCTACGAGATCCGCGGACCCGTCCTCGAAGAGGCGATGCGGCTCGAAGCGGCAGGTCATCGCATCCTCAAGCTGAACACCGGCAACCCCGCGGCCTTCGGCTTCGAGTGCCCGCCGGAAATCCTCGAGGACATGCTCCGCAACCTGGGCAACGCCCACGGCTACGGGGACGCGAAGGGCCTGCTGTCGGCGCGGCGCGCGGTCATGCAGCACTACCAGACCAAGGGCATCCACCTGGACGTCGAGGACATCTACCTCGGCAACGGCGTCTCCGAGCTGATCCAGATGTCGATGCAGGCGCTGCTCGACGACGGCGACGAGGTACTGGTCCCCGCCCCGGACTACCCGCTGTGGACCGCGTCGGTCTCGCTGGCCGGCGGCACCGCCGTGCACTACCGCTGCGACGAGCAGTCCGACTGGATGCCCGACCTCGCGGACATCGAGCGCAAGGTCACCGACCGCACGCGCGCGATCGTGATCATCAACCCGAACAACCCGACCGGCGCCGTCTACGACGACGAGATGCTGCGGGGGCTGACGGACATCGCCCGCCGGCACAACCTGGTGGTCTGCTCCGACGAGATCTACGACCGGATCCTCTACGACGGCGCCACGCACACGAACACCGCGGCGATCGCCCCGGACCTGCTGACGCTGACCTTCAACGGACTGTCCAAGAACTACCGCGTGGCCGGGTACCGGGCCGGCTGGATGGCCGTCTGCGGGCCGAAGAAGCACGCCTCGTCGTACATCGAGGGCCTGACGATCCTCGCCAACATGCGGCTGTGCGCCAACATGCCCTCCCAGCACGCCGTGGCCACCGCCCTGGGCGGGCGGCAGTCGATCGTGGACCTGGTCCTGCCGGGCGGACGACTGCTGGAGCAGCGCGACACGGCGTACGACCTGCTGACCCAGATCCCGGGCATCACCTGCGTGAAGCCCAAGGGCGCGCTGTACCTGTTCCCGAAGCTGGACCCGGCGGTCTACAAGGTCAAGGACGACCGGCAGATGGTCCTCGACCTGCTGCGGGCCGAGAAGATCATGGTGGTCCACGGCACGGGCTTCAACTGGCCCGAGCCCGACCACTTCCGCATCGTGACCCTGCCCAACGCGAAGGACCTCGCGGACGCCGTGACCCGGATCGGCCGCTTCCTGGACGGGTACGGGCAGCCGTAGGGCGGGGCCGGGGCGATCCACTCGCGCTCTACCAAGATTCGACTCAACCTTAGACCGATTCCAATGTAGGATGGCCTCCTGACCACGCAGGAGGCCCCCTCATGTACGAACCGAGCCGCCCCAAGTCGGTCGTCCACCGAGTGGACGGCAACCGCGCCCCCGACACCGCCGCGTACCCGCACAGCAGCCGGGGCGAGGCCCTCGACATCCAGCTTGCCGGGCACCTCGCAGCGCTGCTCGCCGTCACCGACGAGCTCGGCCTCGACGACGACGGCGCCGTGCGCATCGCAGCCCAGGTGACCCGCCTGCGCGGGTCGCATCCCGTCCGCGTCGCCTACCCCGCCCTGGCCGACGGCGCCGACACCCGCACCCTCCACCGCCGCGCCCGCGACCTCGCCGGCCGCGCCCTGCTCGTCGCCGCGTCCCGCGCCGACACCGCCGCGGCGATCCTCGCCGCCCAGCGCATGGACGCCCACACCGCCGCCCTCGAAGCCCCCGACCGGGCCGGCGCCCACTGACCGGCCCCGGTCCGGGACCGCGCAGGCTCCGGACCGGGCGCCATGACTTGGCTGGGGGGGTTGCGGCGTCGGGGCGCCCGCCTCGGGCCCGCCATCTCCCCCTCGACCCCCCTCCGCCGATCGGCGCCTGCCCACCCGCCTCCCGGGTGCGGGTGGGTCGGCTGGGGGCGGTACTCCCCTGGGCGGTCTCAGAGAAGGTTGGGGGCTTCCCGTCAGTCCCATCGTCCTTCCGGTTCGTGCCGGCCTGTCAAGGGCGCTCCCTTCGGTCGCGTCACTGCGTGATGGCCTTCGGCCACCCTTGACAGACCGACCCGCCCCGGAAAGCCGAAAGACTGCCGGGAAACCCCCAAAGAAACGGTCACCGGGCAGAGGCTGGAGGGACGGGTCCCTCAGCGATGAGGCGAGGGGCCGGGCCCCGGCCCGCCGGGCATCCGAGCCCCAGATCCATGATTCCGCGCCAGGGGCGCGACTACCCGCACGAGAGCTTGATCAGAACGGCCTGCGGACCACCCAGACGCATCTGATCGCTACGCGCTCCTCCCGGCCAAGCGTCCGACGACCGCCTTGGGCTGGTACCCGCACCAAAAGTCGACCAGAGCAGCGCGGAAACGCAGGGGCGCATCAGATCGCTACGCGCTTCCCTGGTCTCGGCGGCCCGCAGCCGTCTTGGGCTGGTCAGGGGCGGGTTCGACGTTGGTGGCGGCGGTGGTGAACTCGCGGCCGGAGGCGCCCCGGATGTAGGCCAGTTCCATCCAGCGTTCGATGCCGGTGTCCGAGACATTCTCGTTGATCACGGCCATGAGGACACCTTCGACGCCGGAGGCGATGTCCCGGACCCGGCGGCGGAGCAGGCGGTGGGGGACGTACTCGTAGCACTCACTCATCGGATGCCGCCTCGAAGGTGTCGAGGAAGCGCTCCCAGCCGGTCAGGGCACGGTCGAGGAGTTCCGCGCTGGGTTCGCTCAGGCCCTGCGCCCTGTGCATGGGAGCGTCGAAGGAGCCGAACGCCACGTTTGGGCTGCACTCCCCGTCAGCATGGGACGTTGCCATGTACGTACCTCTCCGTGGTCTTGTCGCCGTCTCGTTTGCCACAACACCCAGAAAAGCGCCGAAAGTCGCGAACTTCCACGGCATCCATGCGGCAGGCTTGATGCAGATCCGTGCACGGAACCCGAGAGGGCCAGAGGCACAAGAAGAGGTCGTATGGGACTGGCAGGACGGCGCAAGACCCTGGGCTACAGTCAGGAGAAATTGGCCGAGTTGCTGGGCGTGGACCGCACAACGGTCGGACGCTGGGAGTGCGGCAAGAACGCACCGCAGCCGCATCAGCGGTCACCCTTGGCGGGCGCCCTGGAGGTCAGCCTCCACGAGCTGGAAGTCCTCCTGTCACCGTCACGAACCGCAGAGCGGGGGGCTTCGCACCAGAAGTCCAGTGACCACCCGAAGGCGGGAGACCCCGACGAGATGATCCGCCGCGAATTCCTCCGCATACTCACTGTCAGTGGCGCTCTGGCGGCCCTTCCCTTCGACGAGGCAGAGGCCCTGGCCGACGGTGTACAGCGGGGCGACCCTGCCCATTTCACTCGGATGAACAGTCACCTGTGGCAGGTCTACCAACTGGCTCGGTCCAAGGGGACGGTCTACCCCATCGTCCGGGATCAGCTCACCGCGCTGAACGAAGCCTTGTCGGGAGCGCGTCACCGCAACTCGCTCCCCCTCCTCAAGGCAGCAGCCGACCTCTTCCAACTGGCTGGAGAAGTGTCGTTCGATGCCAACCGGTATGCGGACGCAGCCGCCTCGTATACCCTCGCGGCTTCCGTGAGCAAGGAAGCGGGAACGTACGACCTTTGGGCTTGCGCCCTTACACGTCACGCCTACGTGGATATCTCCGAGCACCGGTATCGCGAGGCCACCGAGACTCTGCGTGCGGCAGAACGCGTCGCGGTCCGAGGGGACACAGCACTCTCCACGCGTCACTGGGTCGCGTCCGTCCAGGCTGAGGCGCACGCCTGCAGGGGAGACCTGGCAGGCTGCGAGGAGGCCTTGGCCCAGGCTGAAGAGGTTCAGCATCTGGCCGACGGCAGCTCGAACGGCGGCTGGCTGCGCTTCGATGGCACACGACTCGCAGAGGAACGCGGGGCCCGATACGTACAGCTCGGCCGCTTCGACCTCGCGGAGGAGGTCCTGGGTGAAGCTCTGAAGCAGGGATCGCTGGCTTCCGGGCACTCATATCGGCGAAGAGGCGCGGTGCTTGCCGACCTGGCCGTAGTCGGCGCCAAACGTCAAGATGCCGACCAGATGCTTGCGTACGCAGGTGAGGCACTGGCTCTCGCCCAAGCGTCATCGTCTGGGTACATCGCCCGTAGACTCCGAAGCCTGTGCGACGAGTTCGGCCCCATGAGCCGCGACCACCGCGTAGCGGAACTGGGGGCGGAGATCGCCGCGCTGAGGACACCGTGACGAGAGGGCTTGGCATGTCGCAGACCGAAGGCGCACGACTGTTCCGGGAGGCCTGGATCGCGGGGGTGCGGCAGCATTTCCCCGGTGAGCCGAAGGCCGGTTACGTGACTCCGTGGGACGAGACTCCGCAGTGGGAGCGCGAGGCCGCCGGGGCCGTGTACGCGCAAGTGCGCCACTTCGTCGAGATCAGCGGTGCCACCACCACACGACTCTCCCGGGAGCAGAAGAGCCGGTTCGTCGCCACCTGCTGGACCGCCCAGATGTTCAAGCACTTCGAGGAGCCGAAGCCGGGCTACGTGGCCGACTGGCCGGACCTTCCTGCGTGGCAGCAAGAAACGGACGCGGACATCTTCGAGGCGATCGAGAAGGCGATCGCCTGAGGACCGCCGGCGACGACAAAGGGTGTGTGATGGAACGGTCTCCGCTGATCACGCGGATCTCCTGGGGGGAGATGGAGGTCGAAGGGCTGCCCTCGGGGAAGGACTTCGTGCTGTATCCCGGGGGCGGGAGCGTCTGGGACTGGGGGGTGTACGGGACCCGGCACGAGCCCGGGATCCGGGACGGGGAGGTGCGGGAGCTGCTGGGGCGGGGGTGTGCGGTCGTCGTGCTCAGCCAGGGGATGGAGCGGCGGCTGAAGGCGACGCCGGAGGCGCTGGAGGTACTGCGGGAGGCCGGGGTCGACGTGTACGTCGACGAGACCAGGGGCGCCGTCGAGGTGTACAACCGGCTGGCCGGGGCCGGGGAGGCCGTCGGCGGGCTGTTCCACTCCACCTGCTGAGCGGCTCAGACGAGGGCCGTCACCAGCAGGGCGAACGCGGCGATGATGACGGCGACGCGGACGTAGTGAAAGCGGTCCCAGCGGTTCGACTGTTCCTTCCAGTCGGCGGGCCGGTTCTCGGGGGTCCACGTCTTGCTCCGGTTGTTGATCGGGACGAGCAGCAGGATCGACATGACCACGCTGACGATCAGCAGCGCGCCGGCGGTGACGACGAGGCCGCCGGCCTGGTCCGTCCATCCGGCTATGGCCCAGATGGCGACGAGGACGAGCGAGCCGATGTACCAGACCGGCATCACGGCGCCGAGCATCCGGCCCCCGTGGGCGCGGCCGAGTTGGCCGCTGTCCTCGGGGAGTGCGTCGAGGATCCGGTTGATGACGAAGGCGACGGAGAACTCCACCCCGACCATCAGGCCGACGACCACGGTGGTGAAGACCTCGAGTGCGTTGAGCATGACGGACCCTCCAGGGATCTAGCGCTGCTAGGTGATGAGGCAACGCTAGCGCTGCTGCCGCTTGCTTGTCTAGCAGTGCTAGGGTTCGGGTATGTCGGTACAGGAACGCAAGCAGCGTGAACGGGCGGAGCGTGAGCGCCTCATCGTGGCGACGGCCCGCGAACTCGCCGAGCAGCAGGGCTGGGACGCGGTCACCACCCGCCGGCTCGCCGAGCGCATCGAGTACAGCCAGCCCGTCCTCTACAGCCATTTCCGCGGCAAGCGCGAGATCATCGGCGCCGTCGCCCTGGAGGGTGCCGCCGAGATGGCCGTGGCGGTGCGGGCCGCCACGTCGGGTGCGAGCGGACCGCGTGAGCGGGTCACCGCCCTCGCCCTCGCCTACCTCGACTTCGCCGCCCGGAACCCGGCGGTCTACGAGGCCCTGTTCCAGCTCGACGGCGGCCTGGCCTTCGCGGTCGAGGAGACCCCGGAACCCCTCAAGGACGCCTTCGCCGCGCTGCTGGAGAGCCTGGCCGAGGTCGCCGGGGACGGCGTCCCGCCAGGGCTGTTCACCGAGGTGTTCTGGGCCTCCCTGCACGGCCTGGCGACCCTGACCCGGGCGGGACGACTGCTGCCGGAGGACGTCGAGCCGAGGGTGCGGCTGCTGGTGGAGCGGCTCGCCGCGCTCTGACCCCCTCGACCGCGCCTCGCGAGGGCTTGCGCCACGGGCCGGATCATGCCTCGCCGAAATTGCCAAACAGCCCAGCTCAGAGGGCATTTGGGCGGGGAAAGCGCAACTTCGACAAGGCCGTCGGGGGTCGCTACTTTCACCTGGTCCTCGGCGATCAACCACGGTCGCCGGAGTTCCCCCGACCAGGGAGACGCATGTCCCGTCTTGCGCTGTACACGTTCGGCGTCCTGAAGGCGCCCCTCGCCGATTCCGCGCCGCTCACGCGTGAACTCCACGACAGCGGCGAGCCCGTCTACCGGGAGATCAGCGGGCACCCGGGATACCTCGGCCATGCCGAGGCGGCGGACCGGAGTCAGGGCACGCACTTCGACCTGGACTGGGGCGCGTGGGGGGAGTTCGCCGTTCCGGGGTGGTACGACAAGGGCCGTACGGCGGAAACCACCGCCCTGGCCACGACCCTCTCCCTCTGGACCGACCTGCACTCCGCCTCCGACGCCGTCTACACCGGCCTGCACCGTGAGGCGCTGAACCGGCGCTACGACTGGTTCGAGAGGTCGGCACACCCGAACCACGCGTTCTGGTGGGTTCCCGACGGCGTGATACCCACCTGGCAGGACGGGGTCTCCCGGCTGGAACACCTCCGCGACCACGGCTCCACGCCGCACGCCTTCACCTTCCGGACCCCCTTCACCCCGGAGGCGGCTCGCTGACGCACTTACGCCGGCGCCGGCTGACCCCGCCCGTCAGTGGGGTCCACGACGGGCTCCTCCTCGCCCTCGTCCCCGTCGTCGCAGTACGGGCACCAGGGCGCGAGGCGGTTGTGGGTCCGGGTGGTCAACGTGGTGGTTACGGTGAGGACGATCCCGGCGATGAGGAAGAGGTACGCCCTCTCCTTCGCACCGTCCATCCCCAACAGGTGGTACAGCGGGACGGAGCCCAGGATCGCGAGGGAGGCGGTCGCGAACAGGAGCAGACCGAACCGCGGGAGCGAGCCGAAGAGGAAGTGGCTCATCCACAGCGTCCGGCGCATCCTGCCGTTCTCCCGGGCCGCTTCCGCCGGGTTGAGCGGCATCACCTTGACGCACTCCGTGCACAGCGGCGCGAAGTGGTGCCGGACCTGCATCGCACCGGGGACGATCATCAGGATCTGCCCGACCGAGTAGGTGAGCATGCCCACCAGCCCGACCCCACGGGTGACCAGGAGGGCGGCGATCACGACGACCGCCGCGACCGCCTCCAGCACGTACCCGGAGTGTCTGTGCGGCAGCCTCATCGGACGACCACCTCCGAGGACTTGGCAGCTTCGCGCGGTACGAGGCACACCGTGAGGTCGGTGCCCATCGCTTCGGCGACCCGGTGCAGGACGTCGAGGCTGGGCAGGCTCCTCGCCGCCTCCAGCCGCGAGACGTGCGGCTGCCTCATGCCGGCCGCCTCCGCCAACTGACGCTGCGACCAGCCGAGTTCCGTCCTGCGGTCGAACACCGCCTGGGCGATCCGGTAGGCGAGGTCGCGCTCTTCGAGCTCGTCGGACTCATTCTTCCTTGGCATACCCTCAATGGTATGTATACCGTGAGCGGGATACCAGAGGGGAGTCCGCCGCATGACCGTCGATCTGATCGTCATCTACACGAACCGTCTCGAAGAGTGCCGCGCGTTCTACGCCGGTCTCGGCCTCGACCTCGTACCGGAGCGCCACGGCAACGGCCCGGACCACTACGCCGCGACCTTCGCCGACGGCGGCGTCCTGGAGCTCTACCCCGCCACCCGCCGCCCCGAGACGGGCTACCTCCGCCTCGGCCTGACGGGCGACTCCCCGCGCACCCTCACCGACCCCGACGGCCGTACGGTCGTCCTGACCGTCCCGAAGGGAACATGACCCGCTCGTCCTTGCGCGGACAGCAACCCCGGACGGCCGCCGGCCGCAGGGACCAGAGAAGCGCGTAGCGATCTGTCGCGCTCCTGCGTTTCCGCGCTGCTCTGGTCGACTTTTGGTGCAGGTATCGGCCCCAGGCGGTCGCCGGACGCTGAGACGAGAGAAGCGCGTAGCGATCTGTCGCGCTTGGGTGCTCCGCAGGCCGCTCTGATCGACTTTTCGTGCAGGTAGCCGCGCCCCTGGCCCCGGAACGGGGCTGGACGGGCCGGATGCCCGGCCGACCGAGGCCCGGCCCCTCGCCTCATCCCTGACGGACCCGTCCCTTGATCATGGACCGTGCCGTTTCTTTGGGGGTTTCCCGGCAGTCTTTCGGCTTTCCGGG